>JALSQD010000075.1 GCA_026985615.1 Thermaceae bacterium
TCTCCTGGGCGAGGAGGACGCGGCGTGAGACACCCTGTGTCAACCCCCATCGTTGGATTTCGTGATCCCCGGGGTTGCTCCGTGGGGGGCGGGGCCGATGACGGCCCCGCCCCGCGGCCCCTCCCCCGAGGGGGAGGGGATAGTGGGGAGAGGACGTCATACGGCTTGGGCCAGGCGGCTGGCCGCCCCGTGTCGGCGAGGGTCGTAGGCCACGCCGTCCTTCCAGCAGCGCCACAGCACCCGGATCCATGCGCGGGCCAGGATCCGCACAGCGTGGGGGTGGTCGCAGCCGCGCTTGCGGGCGCGTGCGTAGATGTCTTTGGCCCAGGGCGAGGAGAAGCGGCTGTTGGCGGCCCAGGCCGTGATGGCGGCGCGCAGGCGCTTGTTGGCGGCCCAGCGGAAGCCGACGCCGCGGCGCTTGCCCGACGCGTAGGTGACCGGCGCGACGCCGGCCTGGGCGGCCAGGGACGCCTCGGTGGGGAAGCGGCCAGGATCGTCGCCGAGCTCGGCGACGATCTGGGCCGCGTTGATCCGCCCCGCTCGGGGGAAGGACATCACGACCTTGCCCGCGGGGAGCTGCGCCACGGCGTGCTCGATCTCGCTGGAGAGGGTGCGGATGCTCGCGACGACGGTCTCCAGGGCCGCGACCAGGGCCAGCGCGACGTGGCGCTTGGCCTCAGCCTCGGTGTCGCTGGCCAGGCCGGTGGGCGCACTGCGGAGGCGGTCCAGAAGCTCCTTGGGGCTCCGTCGCCCGCAGTAGGCGTGGCGGGCCATGAAGGAGGCGAGGCGCTTCTCTCCCAGGCGCGCGGCGCTGTTGGGCGTGGGGTAGCGCTTGACGAAGGCCAGGGCGATCGGCGAGTCGATGTCCGCGAAGATCGCGACCGCGCCGGGCCAGTAGCTCTCGAGCAGCGCGCGGAGCTGGTTGGCCAGGGCGACCCGCTCGGCGACCAGGTCGTCGCGCCCTCGCACCAGCGCGCGCAGGGCCTTGATCTCGTCGGACAGAGGCCGGAGGCGATGGAAGCGGTGGCCGTCGGTGCGCAGCAGGTCGGCGAGCAGGTAGGCGTCCCCGGGGTCGCTCTTGCGGTTCACGGCGGCGTAGCGGGGTCGGCTGGCCTTGACGACGTTGGGGTGGATGGGCACGACCGGGTGCCCAGCCTCCACCAGCGTGTCGATGAGCAGGCCGCTGGGCCGCTCGACGGCGACGGGAAGCTCTCCCGGCTCGCCACGCTTCGCCAGCCGCCTCAACATGCGGGCCAGCCCCTCGCGGGTGTGCTTCGTCTCGAAGCGGTCGATGATCTCACCACGCTCGTCCAGCACGCAGATGGCGTGCGCCTCGTTCCCCCAGTCGACGCCTACCGTCAACGTCATGGCTTCCTCCTCGGGTTATGGGGTAGGCTGCCCGGTGCCGGGAAATCTCGCCGATGGCTCATTGACAGGCGCTCTTGGGGCTCGTCGAGACGACACGCTCTTGGCTCCATGGCGCTACACCCTGTTGTCGGTCGGGATCTCCCGGCCCCTCCGTGGCGGCGGGTCTCACGCGGGCTGTCGAGCAGCAAGCCGTGCAGGCCGTCCACGGAGGAGCACCGGGAGCGCAGTCACCCTACCGGGCTCCTGCTGACGGGGAAGGTGCACCAATGAGTCCCGCCTG
>JALSQD010000076.1 GCA_026985615.1 Thermaceae bacterium
CAGATCCACGGCGGCTACGGCTACATCGAGGAGTACATGGTCGAGCGGGCCTACCGCGACAGCCGCATCAACCGCATCTTCGAGGGCACCAACGAGATCAACCGCCTGCTCATCCCCGGTATGCTGCTGCGCCGGGCCCTAAAGGGGCAGCTGCCGTTGGTCGAGGCGGCGATGAAGCTCCAGGAAGAGCTGCTCGAGCCCTCGTTCGGCGAGGAGTACGAAAACGAGTGGGACCGCGAGTGGGCATACGTGACCGGGCTGAAGAAGCTGGCGCTGATGATCGCCGGCATTGCCAGCCAGAAGTTCGGCGAGAAGATCGTCAAGGAGCAGGAAATGCTCATGGCGACGGCCGACGTCCTCATCGACGCCTACACTGCCGAGAGCGCGCTTTTGCGCACGCAGAAGCGCGGGGGCGAGCTCGAGGCGGCCATGACCCGCTACTACCTGGCCCGCGCCCAGGACAAGGCGGCCCAGCTGGCCCAGGCGGTGCTGCCCTACCTAGAGGACGGTGACGACCTGCGGGTGCTCATGGCCGCCGCCCGCCGGCTGACCAAGCACGAGCCGGTGAACCAGGTGGCGCTCGAGCGCCAGATCGCTGGCGCAGTGCTCGAGGCCGAGGGCTACCCGATCAAGTAGTCCGCGCGCCGTTCGCGCGGCGTTTCTATGTGCCCGCCCGCCCCGCAAGGGGCGGGAATCTTTGGGCGTGGGAGGTGGGAGGTGGGGGCACAGTGGTAGGGGCAGAAGGTGGGGTGGTCGAGCTTCGTGCTGGGAAAGGGCCCGGAGCACGTTCACAGATTTCCCAAAACAAAACCCACATCGCACCCCCTCCTCCAGCTTTTCCGCGCCCCTGGGCAAGGCAACCACCGGGTTGCCGAGATCCGGGGTCCGTGCCGTGCAAGAATCCGAGATTTGGTTGCTGTGAATCGACTCATGACCGGTGGCGGACCAGAGACTCAACCTTGGCTTAATGGCGCGGCATCGGTCCAGGCTGGGTGAGAAGCCATGGTTGGGGCGCTGCCGACCGGCCCACCACGGGCCACAGGCTACAAGCCACGGGCCCGTTTTGTCTTACCACGCACCACGAACCATGCACCGTTTTCAATAAACATAAAACCCCTCGAGCCCCACCGGCTCGCTCCACTGCACCTCGACTTCCTCGACCTTGGACAGGCGCGGGCCCTGGCGCAGGAAATGCAGGAAGTGTTCCAGTGCGTCTTCGGGCCCCTCGGCCACGACCTCCACCCGGCCGTCGGGCAGGTTTTCGGCGTAGCCGGCCAGGCCCAGCCCCAGGGCGTGCTTGCGGGCGAAGGCGCGGTAGCCCACGCCCTGCACCCGGCCGGAAACGAGGGCGACGATGCGGCGTTTCATGGCCTTAGGTTACGGCAAAGCCTTCATCTATCCCAGCCGCCGCTCGATACGATAGAAACGTGCGTTTCCGGAAGCGCTGGCTCTTTTTGCTCCTGGCCGTGGTCGCGGCCCTGCCCGGTTTCCCCCCGCTGATCGAGTGGGGACTCGAGCGGGCGCTCGAAGGCGTGCCCGGCACGGTAAGCTGGGGGCGCGTTTCCGGCTACGCCCTCACCGGTCTGCGGCTCGAGGGGGTGCGGGCCGAGGGCCCGGGCTACCGGGCGCGGATCGAGGAGCTGCGCCTCGGCTACAACCTGCTCGCGCTGGTGGGGAAGAAGCTGCCCCTTTCGCTGGAGCTGCGCGGCGGTAGCATCGAGCTCGACCCCGGACGGCTCGAGGGTTTGAACACCGGTGGCGGCGTTGGCGGCATCGAGCCCGCGCTCCAGCGGCTCGTGCTCGAGGACGTGGCCATCAGCAGCGCGGCCTGGCCGCGTTTTGCGCTACCGCCCTACCGCGTCGAGATCAGCGGCGCGCTGCCGCGTTTTTCCTGGAAGCTCGAGACCGACGAGGGCGCGCTCGCGGGCGAGCTCGAGCTTCGTTCGGCCGATGACTGGTCCACCATCTTCGCCGGTGACGTGTCGGTGAGCCGCTACTGGTGGGACGGCGGGCAGTACGGTCGGCTCGAGGGCGCCTTTGGTTACCGCGAAGGCCACTGGCTGGGCCAGGCCCGCCTTTCGGATGGCGGCTTGGTGCTGGCGGGTTTTCCCATGGAACAGGTGGGGGGCGAGATCGTCTACCGCGACCACGTGATCACCTCGCGGCTCGCGGGCCGGAGCCTGGATGGACCGGTGACGGCCGAAGGCGTGGTGGACGTGCCCGGGCGGCACTACAGCTTCGACGCTCGCGGTGAGCCGCGGCTCGAGGCGCTGATGGAGCTGTGGAACGTGCACCTGCCCGCCGAGGGGCGGGGGCCGCTCGAGCTCCACGGTGAGGGCTGGGCCACGCTCGACCTGCAGGCGCGCTTCAGCGGCGAGGGACGCTTCGTGGGCCGTCCACTCGCCTACTCGGGAAGCTTCGTCTACGACCGCGAAGGCTTCCGGCTCGACACCGAGGCCGAAGGGGCTTTCCTGGAGCGCGCCTGGCAGGGCCGTTTCGCCTGGCGGGACGGCGGCTGGACCTCGCTGGTCACCGACGACAAGGGCAGCCGCATCGAGGCGCGCGGCGCGGGGGTGCGCTACGGGGGCAGCGGCCGGCTCGTTTGGCCCCGGCCGCTCGACGGCGCGGCCGAGGTGGCTTTCGCGGGCGAGGGCGTGCGCTGGCACGTGGGCGTGAAGAGCCCCGGGGTGGGGCTTTTGCTCGCGAAAACACCCCTCGATCTCTCGGGAACGCTCGCCGGCGAGGGCATGGCGGTCTCGGGGCGGCTGGGGCCGCTGGCGCTGGACGGCGCCTGGGACGATTTGAGGCTTGAGCTCGACCCTATCGAACTCGTGGTGGGGAGCGTGCGGGGCGCGAGCCGCTGGACGGACCGCTTTACCGCCCGGCTCGACTACACCTCGCCCTACCTGGACCTGCCGGTGGACGTGTTGCAGGAGGGGGCGCGCTGGCGCTTTGTCGCCGGCGGCTATGGCGAGGGGGTGTGGGAAGACGGCCGCTTCCGCGCGGCGGTCGAGAACCTGCCCATCGAGGTGGCCGGCGGCGTGCGCCTCAGTGGCGAGGCACTATGGACGCCGGAGGCGGGCTGGGGCGGCGCGCAGCGCTGGACCGGCCGCTACGTTTCGGCGCGCTCGCGTCTCGAAGGCGAGGCGCTTGCCTTCGAGGGCGTGGCCGAGGTGGGGCGGGTGCGCCTGCCCTTTGGCGGCGTGGCCGACGCTGCGGGGGTGCGCGGGCGGCTGGACGGGGCGCGCTTCGTACTGGCGCCGGGCGACTACCGCCTGGACGGGCGGGTGCAGCTGGCCGACTACGGCCGTTACCAAGGCGCGCTCGCGTGGGACGGGGCGCGCTGGTCGGGCGAGGCCGCGCTCGAGGGGCTGGGAACGACGGTGCGGCTCGAGGGCGACGGCCCCCTACACCTGACGGCGAGCGGTTACCTGGAGGCGGCGGGGACACTGTGGCCCCAGGTGCGGGTAGGCGGCACGCTGCGCCTGCCCAGCTGGCGGGGGCTTGCGGTGGCGCCGCTTGAGCTTGACTGGCGCGGCCGCGAGCTGCGGCTGGGCGAGGGCCACCTGCGACTCGAGGCGCCCTACCCCTTCACCCTGGAGCTGCCGCTGGGGGGCTACGGCTACAGCGGGCGGATTGTGGCCGCGGGCGACCGCGATGGCGGAAGCCTCGCCGCCGAGCTGCCCTGGGGCCGGCTCGAGGGGGAGGGGTCCTGGCGCGCGCTGGCGCTGGGCGGGGCGCTCGAGCTTCCCGGGCTGGGGCGGGTAGCGCTCAGCGGTGACGCCGACCTGACCGCGCTGCGCTACCGCACGCTCTGGCAGCTGCCCGACCTCGAGGGCTCGTTTTCGCTCGCGGGAACGGGTGCGGACTACACCGCACGGGGCGCGTTGCAGCAGGAAAAACTGCGCCTTACGGGCGATGGACGCGGTTGGCGGCTCGAGGCCCGGGGCTTCAACAGCGGCGTGCTGGGTCTACCCGGCAGCTGGCAGGGAAGACTCGACTTGGGTGAGCTGTGGCAGGGTGACCTGGCCTACGCCGGGCCCTGGGGCAGCTGGTCGGCCCGCGGGTTCGGCTCCCTCAAGCTCACGGGCGAGGGGCCGGGCTACCGGGCCGAGGGCTACGTCAACCCCGACCGCGCCTTTTTGCGAACCGATCTGACCGTGAACTGGGCGGCGGGGACGCTCACCCTCGAGGGCCCCTGGTCCGGGCTCGAGGCCGTGGGCGAAGGGGTTTGGCGACCGCCCGGTCTGAAAGAAGTGCCCTGGACCTTCGCGGCCAGCCTCAACGGTCTGCGCTGGCACCTGGGCGGGCCGCTGGAGCTTGACGGGACCGGCCTGGCGTATTCGGGTTCGTTGCGCTGGGATGATGCGCTCCTGGGCCGCGAGCTGGCGCTGCGCGCCGAGCTCGAGGGCGAGGGGCCTGAGCTCCAGCTTCGGGGCCAGGCTCGCCTAGCGGGCTACGCCGTATCCGCTGAGGTGCGCCACGCTGGCGGCCTTTGGAGCGGCCGCTGGCGCACGCCCGAGGGCGCGGTGGTGCTGGATGGCCGGCAGCTGCGCGTGGAACGGCTGGGCCTCGGTGCACTGGCCGCGGCCTTCGGGGTAGAGGCGGACGGCTGGCTGGGCGGGCGGATCGATTTAGCGGAACACACGGGCAGCCTCGCCGGGAGCCTGGAGGCCTACGGAATACGCACGGGTCTGCTCGTGCGCCCTGAGGCGCGCGGCTGGCGCTTCGAGGCCTACCGGGCGGACGCCGGTTGGGGTCTGCGCCTGCGCGCGCAGGAGGGGTGGTGGCTCGAGGGGCTTGGCGGGGTTTCGGGCCGACTGCGCCTCGACGGCCCCCGCGAGGGCCGCCTCGTCTACCGGTCGGAGGGCGTCTACGCCTGGGCCGAGGGCGACGGTGCGGCGCTGACCGGAAGGTTCGAAGGTTGGGGCGAGCGGGTGCGCGCGCTGTGGGACCGCGACCGTTTGCGGCTCGACTGGGAAGGGGCTGCGAGCGGGCGGGTGGAGGCCTCGTTGGCGGAGCGCAGCTACCGGGGCTTTGCGCGCTGGCGTGGTAAGGCGGGTGATGCTTACCTGGCCTTCTCGGGGCGCGATCTGCGCTGGCAGGGGCAGGGTTTCGGGGTGCTCTACCAGGGGCTGCCCCAGGCGGGCCCGCTGGTGGCCCAGGGCGACGGCTCCAGCTGGCGCGTCTTCTGGGGGGCGCCGGTGCAGCTCGAGCTCGCGGGCGCGGGGGCGCGTCTCGAGCGCCTGCGGCTCGAGGGCGCGGGCGACGTGGGCACAGCCCAGCGCGGCTTCGGCCGCGTGCTCGCCGACTTGCGCCTGGAAGAGGGCGCTTTCGCGGGGGCGCTCGAGGTCGCGGGCGACGGCCGGATGCTCCAGGCCGTGGGCGAGGGCGAGCGCCTGGCGCTCTCCGGCGATCTCTGGGGCTACGGTCTGCGCGGTCGGATCGGAGCCGACGGCGCGCTCGAGCTCAAGCTCGCGGGCACGCGCAGTCTCGGGCCCGCCTCGCTCGCGCTCGACGGGTTCGCGAGCGGACGGCTGCTCGAGCCCCGCCTGCGGCTCGACGGCACCCTGAAGGGCCGCGACGACGCCGAGGTGCAGATGCGCTTCACCTATGACCGGAGCTGGACGCTGACGGCAAACGGCCCCGGGCTGCACGCCCGGCTGGAACCGGCGCGGGCCGAGGTCGCCCTCACCGACTTCGACCTAGCCCCCTTTACCGGCCTGCCCGTGCGGGTGAACGCCGAGGGGGCCGGTCCCCCGGCCGAGCTTGAGTTACCGCTCGAGCTACACGGCGAGCACGTGCAGCTCGCGGGGCGCGCCCGGCCCTTCGCCGCCGAGGTCCACCTGGCCGGCGAGTTAATGGACGGGCGCGCCGCGCTCGACTGGGCGGCGGGATCGGGCAGGCTCGCGCTCGACCTGCCCGATCCGCGCGTCGTGGGCGAGGTGCGCTACGCCGAGGGGCGCTGGCTCGGCGGGTTCGACTTCGACCTCCAGACCGGAGGCGGCGGCTTCTCCGGGCGGCTGGACGCCGCCCAGGGCGAGCTCTCGCTCGCGGGTTACGGCGCGAACGAGGGGTGGATGCTGCTGCGCTTCGACCCCTTCCGCCTCGAGGGGCGGCTCGCGGGCGCAGGCTGGCGCATCGAGGCCGACCTGTTGCGGCTCGTGGGTGGAGCCTGGGTGGGCAACTTCCGCTTGGACAGCGAGCGCTGGGGCGGCGTGGCCGGGGTGGGGGAAGGCGAGCGCATCCGCCTGGAGGGAAGCGGCGGGCTCGCACCTTTCGAGGGCGTGATCACGACCCGGCCGTGGGGGCTTGACTGGGGCTACGCGGGGCCGCTGCCGGCGGGGCTGGGCGAGCTCGACGCCGGAGGGCGCTGGCCGGGCGAGGCCTGGCTCGAGGGTACCTGGACGGTGCGCGGGACGCAGCTTGCGCTCGAGGGGCGCGGGAGCGCGTTGCGGGTGAGCGGCGAAGGGATCGCCGCCGAGCTGAGCGCCTCGGGTGTACGGACCCGGCTGGACGGTTTCCGCATGGCGGGCGTGACCTGGAGCGGCGTGCTCGAGGGGCCCTGGCGGGATCTGCGGGTGGACCTCGCGGCCGCGGGCCTGCGGGCGCGGGGGAGGCTGACGCGCGACTGGCACCTGAAGCTCGAGGGCTGGGTCCGGGGCGTGCTGGACCGCCGGTCCGGCTCGTGGAGCGGGCGCGTGGAGGCCCTGGACGCCACCCTTGAAGCCCGGGGGTCGGGCCCCTGGCCCGAGCTTGTGGGGCGCTGGCGCGGCCACGACGTGCGCCTGGCCTACCCGGAACTCCGGCTCGATGGGCTGCGGGTGGACCTGGCACGGCGTCGCGCCGAGGGCGCGGCCGAGGTCGCGGGGGTGCGCTGGGTCGGCGCGGGTGAGCGGCTGGAGGCCCGTTACCCCGGGGAGGGGGGCGAGCTCAGGGCCGCGCTCGATCTGCCCGACTGGCGCGTGCGCCTATTCGCCGAAGGGCTGGGCGAGGGCGTGCTCACCTTCCAACCCGCTGCGGGTTTTTCCGGGAGCCTGATCCTCGACACCAAGGCGGGGCGGGCAGTCTTGCGGGGCGAGGGCGAGCGCCTGCGGCTCGCCTGGACCCCTCCCGCCACCGACTGGCTGCCCTGGGGCGAGGGGCGGCTCGAGGGGTGGTTCGACATCGCCGGGTCCTGGAGCGCGGTCTACCGGGGTGGCGAGGTGCGTCTCGAGGCCGAAGGGCAGGGGGCGCGGGCCGTGTTCACCCTCGCCAGTCCGTGGGGCGGCGGCACACTTCGCTACGCCGAAAGCTGGACGGGATCGCTGGAGCTCGCCGGCTGGCCCGTTCCGCCACTCGAGGCCAGCCTGAGCTCGCGTCTCGAGGCCGACGCGGGCGGTTTGGCCTGGTCGGGTGAGCTCGCGGGCGAGGCGGGACGGATGTCGTACAGCCTGCGCGCCGACGCCTCGCGCTGGGTGCCGAAGGTGGACACCGCCGCCTGGGTGGTCGAGAACATGCGGCTTGAGGCCCTGCCCAAGATACTGCGGGTGCTGCCCTACGCCTCGGGCCGGGTGGACGGCACGCTCACCTACGGCCGCGGGCGCTGGGCGGGCCGGATCGTGAGCGATGGGGTGCGGGTGGGCGAGGAGACCCATCCGGTGGAGGCGGCGCTCTACTGGAGCGATGCGTTGCGCTCGCTCGAGCTCAACCTCGACCAGAGTCGCATAGAGGCCAGCCTGGAAGCGGGTGAGCTGCGGATCACCGGCGAGCTCGTGCGCCTGCCGCTCCACTACCTCACCGGCGCCTGGGCGGGGCCGCTCGAGGGCGTGGGCTACTGGACCGGCGCGGTCAAGGCGCGCCTGCCCGGGCGCGATTGGCGACGGGGGTACCTGGTTCTCGTGGGCGAACGGCTCGAGTTCAGTGGGGCGGGGAAGACGCTGGCGGGGTCCGCGGTGGTGCGTTACGAGCGGCAGACGCTGCACCTGGACCGCCTCGACCTCAGCGGTGACGGTCGCATCCAGGGCGAGGGCTGGTGGAGCCCCGAGGACGCCGACCTGCGCGTCGAGGTCGAGGACACCGACCTCACCCCCATCCTGAACGTCGTGCCCCAGTGGCGCCCCTACGAGCCGAGGCTGGCGGGGAGCTTCAGCCTGCGGGCCGAGGGGGCGCGGACGGTTTTTGAGGCGCGGGACCTCGACTGGGGCGTGAGCTCGGTGGCGGGCCGGATTCCGCAGCTGCACTTCGAGCGCGACGCGCGGGGCTCGCGCCTCGAGGGACGGACGGAGGTGACGGTGCCGTACCCGGCCAGCTTCGACCTGACGGGCGACGGCACGGCCGAGGCCTTCGACCTGCGCTTCGACGGACGCGCCGAGCTGCCCTTCGTGGGGACGCTCGAGCAGGTGGGCGGCACGCTGCGCTTGCCCGAGGGCTGGCTCGACCTGCGCGCCGGCGACGCAAGGCTCGAGGGGCTCGTCTGGCCCACGGCGCTGCGGCTCACCGGTGAGCTGGACGTGTCCGAACCCGACTATTACCTGCAGTCGGGGCAGGTGCGTACCGATCTGCGGCTCGACTACGTCGACGGCGGATTTACGCTCGGGGGCGAGACCGAGGTGCTGCGGGCGGTGCTCTCGCGTCCCGAGAACCGGCGCGAGGTGGTCTTCGAAGAGCGGCGCTACCGCTATCCCTTGCGCTTCGACCAGGTGCGCATCTACAGCAACGGCGGCCTCTTGATCCAGGAGCCGCTGGCCCAGGGTGAGGGCGCGGGCGAGGTCTACCTCGGGGGCACCCTGGAAGACCCCTACCTCAGCGGCGAGGTCCGCGGATTGCGGGGCGAGTTCGTGCTGGGGCGGCACCGCTTCGTGGTGGACGAGGCCTGGGCGCGCTTCAGCCCCGCCATGGGGCTCTACCCCGAGATCTACCTGCGCGCCCACGCGCGCCTGCGCACGCCCGACGGCGAGGTGGACCTGGTTCTGGAGAGCGACGGCCGCTTCGTACGTGAGGCGGGCCGGGCGCGGCTGGTGCTCGACCCCCGCCTCTGGGCCGAGGCCGACGGCGAGGTGCTGCCCTACAACCAGGAAGAGCTGCTGGCCATGCTCGCCCTCGGCAGCAACACCACCGTGGCCGAGGGGGTGGCCTCGCTGGCGATCCAGAACCTGCTCATCTCCCAGCTCGAGTATGAGCTGGCGCGGGCGCTGGGGCTGGACATCTTCACCTTCGATACCGAGCTCTTCTCGGGCGGCGAGGCGAGCACGACCCAGTTCACAATCGGTAAGTACCTGAGCCCCGACCTGCTGGTGACCTACAGCCTCGACCTCGGCGGGCGGCAGGTGCTGGGGGCGGAGTACCGCGTGGACGGGCTGCGCTTGCGGGTGGAGAGCGAGCTGGGCGGCGACCTGCTCGAGCCCCAGGTGCGCTTCTCGCTGCTCTACGCCATCCGCCCCGACCTCGACCTGATCCTCAACCTGCGCACGGGTGAGATGCGCCTCGGTCTGGAGTGGCGCTTCTAGTTACTTGCCCACGCAGAAGTTCTGGAAGATACGGGCCACCACGGCCTCGTCTACCGTCTCGCCGGTGATCCGGGCCAGCGCCTCCAGCGCGGCCTCCACCGACATGCCCATCAGGTCGTCCTCGGCCCCCAGCGCCTGCTCCAGGTGGGCGCGCGCTTCGTTCAGGGCCTCGAGGTGGCGTTCGTGGGTGATCCAGACCTCGCCCTCGTCGGCCGCGCCCAGCAGCCGCTCGCGGATGGCGCGACGCAGCGCGTCCAAGCCCGCGCCGGTGAGCGCCGAGACCTCGATGGCCTCGGGGTCGCGCCAGGCCGCGGGCAGGTCGGCCTTGGTGGCAACCTTGAGGGTGCGTTTCCAGGGGAGCTCGGGTGGCTCGGGGCGGGGCGCGGAGCGGTCGGCCAGGTAGAGGGTGAGGTCGGCCGCGCGCGCGGCCTCGAGCGCGCGCGCCACCCCCGCCGCCTCCACCGGGTCGTCGGTGGCGCGCACCCCGGCGGTGTCCACTGCCACCAGGGGCACCCCCTCGAGCTCGAGCGGCGCTTCCAGGTAGTCGCGGGTGGTGCCGGGCTCGTGGTACACCAGGGCGCGCTCGTAGCCGAGGAGGGCGTTGAGTAGGCTCGACTTGCCGGCGTTGGGCGCGCCCACGAGCGCCAGCCGCGCGCCCTCGCGCACGCGCCGCCCCGCCCGCGCGGTGGCGCGCAGCCGGTCGATCTCGGCGATCACCTCCTGCAGCACCTGCTCGGCCTCGTGGGGCTCCACCCCTTCCTCGGGGTAGTCGAGCAGGGCCTGGATGTGGGCCAGGAGGTCCAGCAGCTTGCGGCTCATGCCCTCGATCTTCTGGCTCAGGGCGCGGGTGAGGCCCCGCAGCGCCTGCCGCCGGGCGGTCTCGCTCTCGGCCTCGATCACGGCCAGCACGCTCTCGGCCTGGGCCAGGTCCATGCGGCCGTTCAGATAGGCCCGCAGCGTGAACTCGCCCGGGCCGGCCGCGCGCGCGCCGGCGGCGAGCAGGAGCTCGAGCACCCGCCGCAGCACCGCCGGCGAGCCGTGGGTCTGGAACTCCACCGCGTCCTGGCCGGTGTAGGAGTGGGGCGCGCGGAAGACGAGCAGCAGCGCCTCGTCCACCGCATCGCCGCTTTCGGGGTCGGTCACCCAGCCGTGCCAGAAGCGCCCGCCGGGACTGGTGCGGGGGTCGCGCCCGCGCCAGACGCGCGCGGCGATCTCCAGCGCCTCGGGTCCGCTGAGTCGCACCACCCCCACGCCGCCGCTTCCGGGCGGCGTGGCCACCGCGGCGATGGTGTCGCTCAGCCGGGGCAGCATCCTCAGGCGAAGGCGCGCCGGGCGGCTTCCAGGGTGCGCTCGAGGTCGCCCTCGTCGTGCGCCACCGAGACGAAGGCGGCCTCAAAGGCCGAAGGCGGCCAGTAGACGCCGCCGTCGAGCAGGGCGTGGAAGAAGCGCTTGAAGGCGGCGGTGTCGGTGCGCTCGGCGTCCTCGTAGGTGATTACGGGCCCCTCGGTGAAGAAGACGGTGAGCATCGAGCCCACGCGGTTGATGGCGTGGGGCACGCCCGAGCCGGCGAGCGCCTCCCGCAGGCCGGCCTCGAGCCGGGCGCCGTACTTCTCCAACCGGTCGTAGACCGCGGGGTTGCGCTGGAGCGTGCGCAGCGTGGCCAGCCCTGCGGCCATGGCCAGCGGGTTGCCCGAAAGCGTGCCCGCCTGGTAGACCGGGCCCGCGGGCGCCACCTGGGTCATGATCTCTGTGCGGCCGCCGTAGGCGGCGGCGGGTAGGCCGCCGCCGAGGATCTTGCCCAGCGTGATCAGGTCGGGCTCGATCCCGTAGCGCTCGGTGGCCCCGCCCGGGGCGACGCGGAAGCCCGTCATCACCTCATCGGCGATTAGGAGCGCGCCGTACTCGCGGGTGAGGCGGCGCAGCGCCGTCAGGAACTCGGGCGTGGGCGGGATGACCCCGGCGTTGCCCACCACCGGCTCGAAGATCACCGCCGCCAGGCGGTCGCCGTATTCGTCGAAGATGGCTTCTAGTGACTCGGGATCGTTGTAGCGGCCCACCAGGGTGAGGCCGGCGTAGGCCTCGGGCACGCCGGCGCTCGAGGGCTGGCCCAGGGTGAGCGCCCCCGAGCCCGCGGCCACGAGCAGGCCATCGGCGTGGCCGTGGTAGTTGCCGCGGAACTTGAGGATGTAGTCGCGGCCGGTAAAGCCCCGCGCCACCCGCAGCGCGCTCATCGTGGCCTCGGTGCCTGAGTTGACGAAGCGCAGGCGCTCGAGCGCCGGGTAGACCCGGCGCACCGCTTCGGCCAGCTCGACCTCCAGCGGGTGGGGCGCGCCAAAGCCGAAGCCCCGGGCCGCGGTCTCCTGCACCGCGGCCACCACCTCCGGGTGGGCGTGGCCCAAAATCATGGGCCCCCAGCTGCCCACGTAGTCCACGTATTCGTTGCCGTCGGCGTCCCAGACGCGGCTGCCCCGTCCTTCCACCAGGAAGCGCGGCGTGCCGCCCACCGAGCCAAAGGCCCGCACCGGGCTGGAAACGCCGCCGGGAAGCAGCGCGCGGGCGGCCTCGAAGAGGCGTTCGCTTTCGTTCGTTCGCATACTCCTCACAGGTTACCCTTCGCCACCTCCGCTGGCAATTCCACCGTGGCGCGCACGATCGCGTCGCCCACCGGCTCCTCCGCCAGCGCCAGGTAACGTCCGGGGGCGGCCACGCTGCTGCGCCCCTCGAAAGCCAGGTCATAGAAGCGCCCGTTCAGCATGGGGTTGAGGCCGTAGCGCAGGTTCTCACGTCTCTCGAGCTTGCGCGCCAGCCCCTCGCGCAGCCAGACCTCACCCTCCACCTGGGCATCGTCGGCGCTCCAGGGGCCGGACCAGGCCGCGGCGTTGGCCGAGGGCTGCACCAGCAGCCAGGCGCCGGCGGCGTCCACGCGCTCCACCAGCGCCTCGTGGAAGGCGTCGAGGCAGATGAGCGTGCCCAGCCTGCCCAGGCGGGTCGTCACCACGTGGGGGCCAAAGGCGC
Organism: Thermaceae bacterium; assembly: GCA_026985615.1. GTDB lineage: Bacteria > Deinococcota > Deinococci > Deinococcales > Marinithermaceae > Oceanithermus. The sequence goes on from JALSQD010000076.1 coordinate 12,504, forward strand.
CGCCTTTGAGGAAGGCCTTGCGCTCCTCCGGCATCAGCCGCACCTTGGGCACGCGCGCGAGCACGCGCCCGTTGGGCGCGAAGACCGCGAGCCAGTTTTGCGCCGCGGGCGCGGGGGCGTAGACGCCGCGCACCGGTTCTTCGTCGATCAGGGGGGCGAAGAAGGAGCCGCCCACCAGGTAGGCGTTGGCCGCACGCGCGGCGCGGGCGAAGACCGCATGGTAGGCGCGCCACACCTCCGGGGCGCGCAGGGTGTAGAGGGCCGCGGGCGAAGGGCGGCGCAGCAGCGCGCCGGGTCGCTCGCGCAGCAGTCGGCCCAGCCAGCGCAGCCCCGCGGCGAGGGCGCTGGGGGCCTGCGTCACCGCCGGCGGGGCCTCGAGCCAGAAGGTAAGGGGCATGGCGTAGGCCTCGGGAAAGGCCACCACCCGGGGTCGTTCGGGGGGCAGCCCCGCGACCGCGCGGCGCGCCAGCGCCAGCGTGCGCTCGGCAAAGGCCTCGGCGCTGGCGTAGGCCTCGGGCTCGATGCGCGCCTGCACCGCGACGAGTTCGACTTGCATACCCCAGGGTACCTCAGCCCGTCCGGCCCCGGCCAGTTTTGGGGGCAGGCCTCACAAAATACCACTTTTTGTGCTAAACTTTGATACGTGTGTATATACCCCTACCGGGGTATGTTTCCCACACCCAAGGAGGAACTATGCCGTTACTGGGAGAGCAAGAACAGCAGATCGTTCGTGACCGTCTGGGCAACCTGACCCGCGACGTGGAGATCGTACTCTTTACCGATACCTCGACCATCGTCGCGCCGGGCAAGGAGCCTTGCATGTACTGCAAGGAAACGCAGCAGTTACTCGAAGAGATCGAGCCACTCTCGGAGAAGGTGCATCTGGTCGTTTACGACCTGGCCACCCCCGAGGGCAAGGCCAAGGCCGAGGAGATGCGGGTGGAAGACCCCCCGACCATCATCCTCCGCGAGAAGGGTACGGACGCGGTGAACGTCCGCTATCGCGGCATCCCCGCGGGCTACGAGTTCGCGAGCCTGCTCGAGGACATCGAGATGATCGGGCGCGATGGCCACGGCCTGCCCGACGACGTGGTGAACGAGCTCAACGCCCTGCCGAGCGAGGTGACCGTGCAGGTCTTCGTGACCCCCACCTGCCCCTACTGCCCGCAGGCAGTGCGCACGATTCACCGCTTCGCCTACGCCTCGCCGAAGATCATGGGCGAGATGGTGGAGGCGCAGGAGTTCCCCGCCCTCTCGCAGAAGTACAACATCAGCGGCGTGCCCGACGCCATCATCAACGGTGGCGTGCAGCGCGTGCTGGGCGCGCAGCCGGTCTCGGCCTTCCTGGAAGCCATCAAGAAGGCCGTGGCGGCCACGGCCTAGGTGTGAAGAGGGGGAGCCGAGCGCTCCCCCTCGACCTTTGTGTTAGGAGGAGTCATGCGTAAGTGGACCGCTTTGCTCGCCGTGCTGGTCGTCGCGATGGTGGCCTGTTCCCCCAAGGGGTCGTACACCAACGTGACGGCCGACGACCTCTACGCCCAGCTGGGCAAGCCCGACGTGATGATCGTGGACGTGCGCACCCCCGCCGAGTACGCCGAGGGGCACATCACCGGGGCGGTGAACCTGCCGTTGCAGACGATCGAGTCGTGGTACAAGGACCTGCCCAAGGACAAACCGGTCTACCTCTACTGCCGCAGTGGCAACCGCAGCCAGCAGGCCGCGGAGTTCTTGAAGAAAAAGGGCTTTAGCAACATCTACAACGAGCAGGGCGGCATCATCGCCTGGACGCAGCGGAACTATCCGCTGGTGCGTTAGGGGTCCGCCGTGAAGAAGCTCAACCTCAGCGCCCTCATCCTCCTGCTGCTCGCGGTGGCGGGGATTGGCTGGTATTTGCTCACGCCCTCCACCAAGGCCACGACCGCCCAGGTGGACCTGCCCGACGTGACCCTGCCGCGTCTGGGCGGGGGCGAGGTGTCGCTCCACCAGTTTTTGGGCAAGCCGGTGGTGCTCAACCTATGGGCCACCTGGTGCCCGCCCTGCCGGCGCGAGATGCCACTGCTCGAGCGCACCGCAAACAACCGCCACGACGTCGTCTTCGTCTTCGCGAGCCAGGACCGCGGCAACTCCGCGCCGCTCGTGCGCTCGTTCCTCGACGAGTCCGGCCTGGTCATGGAGTGGGTCCTGCTCGACAGCCAGAACGTCCTGCAGCAAAAGCTCCAGACCACCGGCCTGCCCACCACCTACTTCTTCGATCGCGAGGGCCGGCTCGTGGCCAAGCACGTGGGCGAGATCACGCCGCAGATCCTCGAGGCCTCGCTCGAGCGCATCACCCAGTAACGGTCTATCCAAGTCGCCGGACGCCGCGACCCGTGGTCGCGGCGTCCGTATGATGGGCCCATGGATCCGCTCCGTTACCCTTACCCTTCCCGGCGGCACGTCCTCATGGGCCCCGAAGGGGCCGTGGCCACCTCGCAGCCGCTCGCGGCCAGCGCCGGGCTGGCCATGCTCCAGCACGGCGGCAGCGCGGTGGACGCGGCCGTGGCCATGGCCGCGGCGCTGGTGGTGGTCGAGCCCACCTCCAACGGGCTGGGTTCCGACGCCTTCGCCATCGTCTCCGACGGCGAGCGCCTCCACGGCCTCAACGCCTCCGGCCCGAGCCCGGCGGGCCTCGACCCCGCGCCCTGGTTCGAGGCGGGACGGGTGCCCCGGCGCGGCTGGGGGTCGGTCACGGTCCCGGGCGCGGTGGCGGCGTGGGCGGAGCTGCACGCGCGCTGGGGCCGGCTCGACTGGGCCGAGCTGCTGGCCCCGGCCATCCGCTACGCCGAGGAAGGGTTTCCGGTCTCGCCGGTGACGGCGCGCGCCTGGGTGCGCGCGGCGCGGGTCTACGCCGAGGAGGGCGACGCGGCCTCGGCCTACTTTCGCGAGGTCTTCTTTCCCGGCGGGCGGGCGCCGCGTCCCGGAGAGCGCTGGCGCAACCCCGACCTGGCGGCGAGCCTGCGGCGGATCGCCGAGGAGGGCGCCGCCTGGTTCTACCGCGGCGGCTTCGCCGATGCGCTTGAGGCCTTTGCTCGCGCGAGCGGCGGGGCGATGCGCGCCGGGGACCTAGCGGCGTTCGTCCCGGAGTGGGTCGAGCCGATGTGCCTCGACTACGGCGGCCTCGAAGTCTATGAGCTACCGCCCAACGGTCAGGGCGTCGCGGCGCTCCTGGCGCTCGCCATCTTGCGCGAGCTGCCCCTCGCCGAGCAGCCGCGCGAGACGGTGGAGGCCTACCACCTGCAGATCGAGGCGATGAAGCTCGCCTTCGCCGAGGCGCAGGCGCACGTGGCCGACCCGCGCAGCATGCGGGTGGAGCCCCGGGCGCTACTTGCGCCCGATCTCGTGTGCGCCCTTGCCGCCCGCGTCGGCCGCGAGGCACTATCGCAGCCTGCGAGCCGCCTGCCCGCGGGCGGGACCGTCTACCTAGCCGCGGCGCGGGGCGGGGCCTCGGTGAGCTTCATCCAGTCGAACTACATGGGTTTCGGCGCGGGCGTGGCGGTGCCCGGGACGGGGGCGGCCTTGCAGAACCGCGGCGCGGGCTTTGCTGCCGATCCCGCCCACCCCAACGCCGCCGCGCCCGGAAAACGCCCATACCACACGATTATCCCGGGCTACCTCGGCCAGGGCGGGCGGCCGCTGGGGCCCTTCGGGCTCATGGGCGGCTTCATGCAGCCGCAGGGGCACGTTCAGCTGGTGGTCAACATGACGGTCTACGGGATGAACCCACAGGCGGCGCTCGATGCGCCCCGCTGGCAGGTGCACGAGTCTGGCGAGGTCTGGCTTGAGCCCGGCGTACCTGCCGACGTGGCCCAGGGCCTGGTCGAGCGTGGCCACCGGGTGCGCGTCGTTCCCGACCCCTCCGCCTTCGGGCGCGGCCAGGTGCTGCTGCACCGCGACGGGGCGTGGTGGGCCGCCAGCGAGCCGCGCGCCGACGGCCAGGCTCAGGTCTTCTGAACCTCCCGCGCCAGCTCGCGGGCGTAGAGCGGGGCCAGCAGGAAGGCGGTCGAGCCGAAGCCGCCGAAGACCCAGCCGCCCTCGCGGCCGTGGACGAAGCGGCCATCGAGCCGCCAGCGCACCCCGCTCCAGGCCCCCCAGACGCGGGGCGCGTAGCCCAGCAGGGCGCGGGCCTGCTTCAGGATCCAGGCCGCCTCGCCGTGGCGGAGTACATGCGGGCGGTAGTGGGCTTCGTGGGGCAGGTAGGAGCCGCCCAGGGCGTGGCCGGCGGCGTAGATGCCCTGGGCACGCGCGGCCGGAAAGCCTTCTACCGTGAGGAGCTGGCTGCCCGCGGTGAAGCGTCCGCTGAGGCCGCTCAGCGCCGCGCCTTCCGCCCCCGCGGCCCAGACGACCCGCCGCGCTTCGAGGCGTTCGCCGCTTGCGAGCCAGAGCTCGCCCGTCCGCCAAGTCGCCACCCGCGCGACCCGCAGCCGCCGCCCCGCTGCCAGCGAGCGCAAAAGCGGCCGCGCTTCCAGCCAGAAGGCCTCGGGCAGCTCCACGCCCGCCTCGCACCAGACGTGGGCCACCCCCTTGCCGCGCAGGTTCTTCTGCCACTTGGCGCGCAGGGCTTCGGGTACGGGACGCCAGAGGCCGCGGTGGAGCTCGGCGTGCGCGCCGTAGAGGCGCGCGGCCTCCGCCAGCGCCTCTACGGCCCTGGCCACGACCACGCCGCGCTTGCCGCGCACTGGGTTGACCATGGCGTAGGGGAGCCCGCCCAGGCCGGGCGGGCGCGCGGCGATCCAGCCCACCTCCGCGCCGGTGCGTTCGAGCGCGTGCACCGCGACCGCTCCGGTGATGCCCGCGCCGACGACCCAGACGTCCATAGCCTAGCGTTCGAAGTGGTAGAGCGCCCCGTCGCGCCGGCAGAGCCCCCGCTCCTCGAGCGCGGTGAGGGCGGCGCGGGCGGTGTCGGGGTCGGCGCCGGCGGCGACGAGGTCGTCAAGCTCCAGCACCCCGCCCCGGCGCCAGGCCAGCTTGAGGGCGAGCCGTTCGGTTGCGCCCAGGCCCATGCCGCCCAGGACGAGGTTGCGGTTCCAGCGCCCCGTGGCCGCGCCCAGCGCCACGCCGGCGATCCAGGCCGCGACCGCGTGGCCGCTGGCGAACCAGACGACGGTGAGCCCGAAGACGTAGGCCGTGCCCACCAGCACCGCCTGCACCGGGTCCCAGGCGCGGCGGGGGGCGCTCACGGCGTAGGCCAGTACCGCGCCCAGGCCCACGAGCAGCCAGCCGAGCGCGAAGGCGCTCACGGGTTCACGCTCCCTGCGAGCGCGGGCTCGAGCACCTTGCCGAAAAGCATGTGCGGGCTGGCCTCCTCGATGCGGGCGCGGTAGAGGCCCGGACCCGCCACCTCGGCTGCGGGCAGCAGGACGGGGTGGTTGCTCTGGTCGTGGCCCAGGGCCCAATGCTCCTCCTTGGCCGGACCGCGCACGAGCACCTCGACCTCGCGGCCGATCCAGGCCCGGTTGCGTTCCAGGCTCCAGTGCTTCTGCTTCTCGATGAGCCGCTCGAGCCGCTCGATCTTGACCTCGCGCGGGAGGTCTTCGAAACGCTCGTAGCTGGGCGTGCCCGGCCGTGCCGAGTAGGCGAACATGTAGGCGGCGTCGAAGCCCACCTCGTCGTAGAGGTCGAGGGTCTGCTGGAAGTCCTCCTCGGTCTCGCCGGGGAAGCCGACGATGATGTCGGTGGTGAGCACCAAGTCGGGCAGCGCCTCGCGCAGCCGCGCCACCCGCTCCAGGTAGTAGTCGCGCCGGTACTCGCGCGCCATGCGCCTCAGGACGCGGTCGGAGCCCGACTGCACCGGCAGGTGCACGTACTGGCCCACCGCCGGGGTCTCGGCGATGGCCTCGATGATGCGGTCGGAGAAGTTCATGGGGTGGCTGGTGACGAAGCGCAGGCGCCGCACCCCCAGCGCCGCCACCTGGCGGATGAGGTCGGCGAAGTCGGGGTAGCTGGGGTCGTCCTTGCCGTAGGAGTTGACGTTCTGGCCCAGCAGGGTGATCTCGACCACGCCCGCCGCCACCAGCTGCTCCACCTCGCGCAGCACCAGCTCGGGGTGGCGGCTCACCTCGGGCCCGCGCGTGCGCGGCACCACGCAGTAGGTGCAGTGGTGGTCGCAGCCGCGGATGAGGGTTACGTAGGCGCTGAGCGTCCCCTCCGGCGGGGGCGGCACCACCTCGTCGAGCTCGGGGTAGAAGCCCACGTCCCAGAAGGGCTCGAGCTTCTCCAGCGCCTCGCCGATCTTGTGGATGGCACCCGCGCCCAGCAGCACGTCCACCCTGAAGTCGCGGGCGATCGCCTGCCCCTCCTCCAGGCTGGCCAGGCAGCCCATCATCCCGATGACGAAGCGCCCTCCGCGCCGCTGCTTTTCCTTGCGCAGCTGGCCGAGCAAGCTCTTCACTTTTTCCACCGGCTTGCCGCGCACCGCGCAGGTGTTGACCAGGACGAAGTTGGCCTCCTCCACGGTCTCCACGAAGTGTGCGCCGCGGGCCGCCAGCTCGCTGGCCACCAGGTGCGAGTCGTACTCGTTCATCTGGCAGCCGTAGGTAATGATTTTGACGCGAAGATCGTCCACGGTTCCTCCAGGGAGGGCCGGGGGGATCCCGGGTCCCTGCCGAACTCAGGGTAGCACGCTCACGCCCAGCGCACGAAGGCAACCTCGTAGGGGTGGGCGAAGTCGGGGTGCTGCGCGGAGAGCCGCACGCCGTAGGCGTAGCTGCCCGGGCGCTCGGGGCGGTAGGTGAGGCGGTAGTGCAGCCGCCCGTTCGCGCCTTCCGCGGGCTCGAAGGGAACCTGGAAGAGCGGCCCCCGGCGGCTGCGCCGGAGCACTAGCTCAAGCCTCAGGTGCTCGGGCGCCAGCCCCGCCGGGTCCACCCAGGCCTCGATCTCGAGCGCCTTGCCGTTGAGCCGCAGGTCGCCGGGCGCCTCGACCTTGAGCCGCACCTGCGGCCAGCGTTCGGCCACCGCGGCCTTCCAGCGCGCTAGCTTGCGCGCGGCCGCGAACTCCTCCGCCCGCAGCTTCTCGCCGTGCCGCTCGGCCGGGAGGTAGTAGCGGTCCAGGTACTCGCGCACCATCCGCTCGGCCGAGAAGCGCGCGCCGGCGGTGCGGATGCTGTGGCGCACGCGGGCGAGCCAGCCGGTGGGGATGCCAGCGGCGTCGCGGGCGTAGAAGAGCGGCAGGATCTCGTGCTCGAGGGTGTCGTAGAGGCTGGCAGCGTCGGCGGCGTCCTGGGCGGCGAGCGAGTCGTACTCGCGCTCGGTGCCGATGGCCCAGCCGTTCTGGCCGTCGTAGGCCTCGGCCCACCAGCCGTCGAGGACGCTGAAGTTGACCCCACCGTTGAGCGCCGACTTCATCCCCGAGGTGCCGGAGGCCTCCATGGGCCGGCGCGGGGTGTTGAGCCAGAGGTCGGCGCCGAAGACCAGGGTGCGCGCCAGGGCGATGTCGTAGTCCTCGAGCACCAGGATGCGGTCCTCGAGCTCGAGCTCCCGCACCAGGCGCACGATCTTTTGGATCATCGCCTTGCCGGGCTCGTCTTTGGGGTGGGCCTTGCCCGCGAAGACGATCTGGATGGGGTAGGGGCCGTTCACGATCGACTTGAGCCGCTCCGGGTCATGGAAGAGGAGGTCGGCGCGCTTGTAGGTGGCGAAGCGGCGCGCGAAGACAACGGTGAGGGTGCCAGGGTCGAGGGCGCGCTCCGCCGCCCGCAGCCGCGCCGGCGGCTCGCCCGCCCGCAACCGCTGCTCGCGCAGGCGTGCGCGCACGTCGCGGATGAGGGCTTCGCGCAGGGCGCGCCGGGCCGCCCAGAGCTCGCCCGCGGGCAGCGCGTCCACGTCCCAGTGCTCGGGCCGGCGCAGCTCGCCCATCCAGCCCTCGGGAAAGTAGCGCTCGTAGAGGTCGCGCAGGGAGGGGGCGAGCCAGGTCCAGGTGTGCACCCCGTTGGTCACGTGGCCGATGGGCACCTCCTCCGACTCGAGCCCGGACCAGAGGTGCTGGAACATCTTGCGCGAAACCTCGCCGTGCAGCCGCGAGACGCCACCGGCGAAGCGGCTGGTCTTGAGGGCGAGGACCGACATCGAGAAGACGGCGTGTCCGTCGCGGTCCTCACGCGCGAGCGTCAGGAAGCGCTCGCGGCTGATGCCGAGCCGGTCCCACCAGCCCTGGAGATGGTGGGCAACCTGGTCGAAGCTGAAGACGTCGTGCCCGGCGGGCACGGGGGTGTGGGTGGTGAAGATGGTGTCGGCGGCCACGGCCTCGAGCGCGGTCTCGAAGGCGAGCCCCCGCGCCACGTACTCGCGGATGCGCTCGAGCGCGATGAAGGCGGAATGCCCCTCGTTCATGTGCCACACCTTGGGCTCCACGCCGAGGGCGCGCAAGAGCCGCACCCCGCCGATGCCGAGGACGATCTCCTGGCGGATGCGCATCCCGGGCTCGGCGTTGTAGAGCTCGGCGGTGATCTCGCGGTCGGCGGGGTCGTTTTCGGGGAGGTCGGTGCTCATTAGGTAGACGGGTACGGTGCCCACCTGCACCTGGTAGGCGGTCACCGCCACCTTGCGCCCTTCGATCTCCATCACTACCTTCACAGGCTTGCCGTCCTTGGCGCGCACCACCACGAGGGGCAGCTCCTCCGGACGCAAGACCTGGTGGTACTCGGTCTGCACCCCGTCGGGGGAGAGGTGCTGGTGGAAGTAGCCGCGGTGGTAGAAGATGCCCACGCCCACCAGGTCCACCCCCAGGTTGGAGGCGGCCTTGACGTGGTCGCCCGCGAGCACCCCGAGCCCGCCGGCGTAGATGGGCAGCGACTCGTGGAAGCCATACTCGGCCGAGAAGTAGGCGATCGTTCCGGTATCCAGGCGTGGGCGGCTCTTCAGGTGGGCGCGGAAGCTCTGGTGCACCGCCTCCACCGTGGCGACGTACTCCGGGTCCTCCGCCAGGTCGGCCAGCCGCTCGGGGTCGGCCTCGAGCAGCAGTTTGACCGGGTTGTGGCGGCAGGCCTCCCAGAGCGAGGGGTTGATCTTGCGGTAGAGTTCCTGGGCCGCAGGAGTCCAGCTCCACCACAACCAGACGTTGTAGGCCATCTCCTTGAGGGGAGCCAGGGGCTCGGGAAGTTCGGGCAGTTCGGTGATCCGTCCCAGGATGTTCACGTTGCCTCCTGCTGCGTAGGATTCTAGCACGCACGGCCCTGGTTGGAAACGCTACCAACCGGACAGATAGGGCGCTGTGGTAGGCTGAAGTCCCGGAGGGTGTGAAGATGAAGTACATTTTCGTTACCGGCGGGGTCGTAAGTTCTCTTGGCAAGGGCATCGTGACCTCGTCGCTGGGCGCCATCCTTCGGGGCCGCGGTTACCGCGTGACCGCGATCAAGGTGGACCCCTATATCAACCTAGACGCCGGCACCATGCGCCCCTACGAGCACGGTGAGGTCTTCGTGACCGCCGACGGGGCCGAGACCGATCTAGACATCGGCCACTACGAGCGCTTTCTCGACCTCGACCTCTCCCGCAAGAACAACGTCACCACCGGCCAGGTCTACAAGGCCGTGATCGAGCGTGAGCGCAAGGGCGAATACCTTTCGCAGACGGTGCAGGTGATTCCCCACGTTACCGACGAGATCAAGCGCCGCATCCGCGAGGTGGCGGCCGAGCAGGAGGCCGAGATCGCCATCGTCGAGATCGGCGGCACCGTGGGCGACATCGAGAGCCTGCCCTTCCTCGAGGCGATCCGGCAGTTCCAGTTCGACGAGCCGGCGGAGGACACCCTCTACATCCACCTCACCCTGGTGCCCTACTTGCGCACCTCGGAGGAGTTCAAGACCAAGCCCACCCAGCACTCGGTGGCCACGCTGCGGGGCGTGGGCATCCAGCCCGACGCCATCGTGCTGCGCTCCGAAAAGGACCCGCCGGACGAGGTCAAGCGCAAGGTGGCGCTCTTCACCAACGTGCGGCCGGAGGCGGTCTTCTCGAGCTACGACGTGCCCGACATCTACGAGGTGCCGCTGGTGCTGGAGGAGCAGGGGCTGGGCAAGTGGGTCGAGAAGAAGCTGGCGCTCGAGCCGGTCTTTCCCAACCTGGGCATCTGGACCGAGGCCGTGCGGGTGCTGCGCGAGCCCGAGGCCACGGTCACGATCGGCATCGCCGGGAAGTACGTCAAGATGCCCGACGCCTACCTCTCGCTGCTCGAGGCGCTCAAGCACGGCGGCATCAAGAACCGCGCCCGGGTGGAGGTCAAGTGGATCGACGCCGAGGGGCTTATCGAGGGCGACCTGGCCGAGGCCTTCCGCGGCGTGGACGCCATTTTGGTGCCGGGCGGCTTCGGAATCCGCGGCATCGAGGGCAAGATCCGCGCCGCCCAGTATGCCCGCGAGCAGAAGATCCCCTACCTGGGCATCTGCCTGGGGCTGCAGGTGGCCACCATCGAGTTCGCGCGTCACGTCGCCGGGCTCGAGGGCGCCAACTCCACCGAGTTCGACCCCTACACCCCCCACCCCGTCATCGACCTCATGCCCGAGCAGCTCGAGGTGGAGGGGATGGGCGGCACGATGCGTCTGGGGGACTGGCCGATGCAGATCCGCCTGGGGACGTTGCTCGAGCGCGTCTACGGCGGGTCGGGCGTCGTGTACGAACGCCACCGCCACCGCTACGAGGTCAACCCCGCCTACGTGGACCGGCTCACCGAGGCGGGGCTCGTCGTCAGCGGCGTCACGCCGGGCATGGAGGGGCGCGGTGAGGGCCTGGTCGAGGCCATCGAGCTTGAAGACCACCCCTTCTTCCTCGCCCTGCAGTCGCACCCCGAGTTCAAAAGCCGGCCGATGCGGCCGAGCCCGCCCTTCGCGGCCTTCGTGGAGGCGGCGCTGGCCTACCGCCGTGCCCACCGCGATCTCGCCGGCTCCGCGGAGGAGGCGGCCGGGCCCGAGCTAGCGTAGCGTGTCGGCGAACTGTTTGGCGGTTCTTCCGGAAAAACCATGGGCGGCCCGCGCGAAGCGCAGGGCCGCCTCGCGCGTGGCCTCGTCGAGTTCGCTTTGACCCAGGTGCCGGGCGACAGCGCTCAGGTAGAGCCGCTGGTCGAATGGGGGGAAGGTGAGGTGCAGCCCGAAGCGGTCGGCCAGCGCCAGCTTTTCCTGCGCCGCGTCCCAGGCTCCGGGCTCCGCGCCGGGGTCGGGCCGGTCGCTCCCGCCCTCGCGCACCAGGTTCTTGCGGTTCGAGGTGGCGATCCAGAGCGCGTTTTCGGGCATGGCCCAGAGCGCGCCGTCGAGCAGGGTCTTGAGCTTGCGCCAGCCGGGGTCGTCGGCGCCGTAGGTGAGGTCGTCGAGGTAGAGGACGAAGCGCTGGGGCAGGTCGCGCAGCTCGTCCAGGAGCGCGGGCAGGGCCTCGAGTCCTTCGGGCAGGACCTCCACCAGGCGCAGCCCCCGCTCGCCGTAGCGCACCCGCAAGGCCTTGACCGCGGTGGACTTGCCGGTGCCGCGCGCGCCATAGAGGAGGGTGGGCAGCGCCGGCCGTCCCGCCAAAAAGCGCTCCACGTTCTCGTGCAGCGCCTCGAGCTGGGGCTCGTAGCCCACCAGCACGGCCTCGTCGCTGGGCTCGGGATGGCGCACGGGCTCGAGCGTCCCGTTCCAGACGAAGGCTGTATGCAGGCTGAAGGGCGCGTGGCCGTAGCGCCGGTAGAGCTCTACCAGGTCTTCGGCGTCGCCGCGTTCCAGCACCGCCAGCGCCGCCCACTCGGCCTCGCCCGCCTCGTGGCAGCCCATGTCGGAGAGAGCGTGTTCGTCTTGCAGCCGCTGGCGCCAGGCGCGCAGGCGGCCCAGGTCTTCCGCCACGAGCCGCAGCAGCCCCGCCGGCGTGCCCTCGAGGAAGCGCCGCGCGAGCGGCCGTGCCTCCAGGAGCGCGCGGGCGAGCCGCCACCCCCACGGTTCACCGTGGGGCAGGGGCTCTTCGAGCAAGGCCTGGACGGGGTCGGGGCCCAGCAGGGCCGGGGGCAGGGGGACGAGGCGGGGAGGCTCGGGCGCCATGCGCCCATTTTAGGCTAGAAAAAAAGCGCCTCCGCAGAGGCGCGGGCTGGTGGGCCGTGTAGGACTCGAACCTACAACCAACCGATTAAGAGTCGGTGGCTCTACCAATTGAGCTAACGGCCCAAGGCCAAGGAACACTCTAGCCCGAAAAGGAAGGTTCGTCAAGCGGCGCACGCCCCTGACGCAATTTCAAGGCCTCGCGCGGTTAGCGCGAGGCCTTGACGTCTGCTTGGCTTAGCGGGCCCGGGCGAACTTTTCGGCGACGACGTCGAAGTTCACCACGTTCCAGAAGGCCGCGATGTAGTCCGGGCGGCGGTTCTGGTACTTGAGGTAGTAGGCGTGTTCCCAGACATCAAGCCCGAGGATGGGGGTGAGCCCCTGCATCACCGGGTTGTCCTGGTTGGGGGTGGAGAGGACGTGCAGCTTGCCCCAGGGGTCGAGCGCCAACCAGGCCCAGCCGGAGCCGAAGCGGGTGGCCGCGGCCTTGCTGAAGACGTCTTTGAACTTGTCGAAGGAACCAAAGGTTTCATCAATGGCCTTGGCCAGCTCGCCGCCGGGGGTGTTCGAGCCACCGGGGGCGATGACCTCCCAGAAGAGGCTGTGATTGAGGTGGCCGCCGCCGTTGTTTCGCACGGCGGTCTGGATTTCCGCGGGTAGCGCGGACAGGTGGGTCAGCAGCTCCTCCACGCTCGCGCCGTGCAGGTAGGCGTGGCCTTCCAGGGCCTTGTTGAGGTTGTTCACGTACCCGCCGTGGTGCTTGGTGTGGTGGATCTCCATCGTGCGGGCGTCGATGTGGGGTTCCAGAGCGTCGTAACTGTAACCGAGTTTAGGCAGTTCAAAAGGATACGGCATGATCTTCCTCCCTCTCATGCGCAGGGCGCATCCTCAACATACTTTACCTACGCGGTCGGATTTGTCAAATGCTCGGGTCCGCGGCTTGCCGCGGACCCGAGCCGTGTCCTAACCCCTAGCGGCCGGGAATGCCTGGCTCGGTCATCTTCCAGGGGTCGAGGATCGCGTTCAGCTCATCCTCAGGCAGCACGTTTTCCTCAAGGCAGACCTCGCGCACGGTCTTGCCCTCGGCCACCGCCTTCTTGGCGATCTGGGCGGCGCGGTCGTAGCCGATCACGGGCGCGAGGCTGGTGACCATCGCCAGGCTCCACTCCACGTAGCTGGCCGCCTTCTCGCGGTTGGCCTCCATGCCCACGACTGCCTTGTCGGTGAAGACGCGCACGGCGTTGGCGAGGAAGGTGATGGACTCGAGCAGGTTGCGGGCGATCACCGGCATCATCACGTTGAGGTCGAGGTTGCCGTGGGTGTTGGAGACCCGTACGGTGGTGGCGTTGCCAATCACCTGGGTGCAGACCATCATCAGCGCCTCGGCCATTACCGGGTTGACCTTGCCCGGCATGATCGAGGAGCCCGGCTGGACCGCCGGCAGCTGGATCTCGGCGATGCCGCAGCGCGGGCCGCTAGAGAGCCAGCGGATGTCGTTGGCCACCTTGATGAGGCTGGTGGCGATCGTCGCCAGCTGCCCGGCGAGCTCGACCGCGGCGTCTTTGGAGTGCTGGGCCTCGAAGTGGTTCGTCGCCTCGCGGAAGGGCAGCCCGAAGCGCGCCGAGAGCTTTTCGGCGACCCGCTTACCGAACTCGGGATGGGTGTTGATGCCCGTGCCCACCGCAGTGCCGCCCTGGGCCAGCTCGTAGATGCGCGGCAAGGTGCTCTCGATGCGTTCGATGGCGAGCTCCACCTGGCGTGCCCAGCCGCTGGCCTCCTGCCCCATCCGGATGGGGGTGGCGTCCATGAGGTGAGTGCGGCCGATCTTGACCACGTCGTCCCAGGCCTTGGCCTTGTCCAGCAGGGCCTGGTGCAGGTGCTTGAGGGCCGGCAGCAGCAGCTCGTTGAGCTCGATTGCCAGCGAGACGTGGATGGCGGTGGGGATGGTGTCGTTCGACGACTGACCGAAGTTGACGTGGTCGTTGGGGTGCACCGGCTCCTTGCCGCCGCGCTTGCCGGTCAGGATCTCGTTGGCGCGGCCCGCGATCACCTCGTTGGTGTTCATGTTGGTCGAGGTGCCCGAGCCGGTCTGGAAGATGTCCACCACGAACTGGTCGTCGAGCTTGCCCTCGATGACCTCCTCGGCCGCCTGCATGATGGCGCGCGCCCGCTCCTCGTCGAGCAGGCCCAGCTCTAGGTTGACCTCGGCGGCAGCGTGCTTGATCGCCCCCATCGCCTTGATGAAGGGGCGGGGGAAGCGAAGTCCAGAGATGGGAAAGTTCTCGACGGCCCGGGCCGTCTGGGCACCGTAGTAGGCTTCTGCAGGAACCTTCAGCTCGCCCATCGAGTCCTTCTCGATCCTGTAGTCCATAGGTCTACCTCCAACAAAAATTCTATCGCGGGGTTTGTCGGACAGGCGTCCTAAGCGCTAGCATGCGGGCATGTCATTCGCAGACCTCGCCATCGTAGGAGCGGGGCCGGTCGGGCTCGCCGCAGCCTACGAGGCGCGGCGGCTCGGCCTCTCCGCGGTATTGCTCGAGGCGCGCCGTCCCGTAGCGAGCCTCGAGGGCTTCCCGGCGCGCATGACCTTCTTCTCGGAAGCGCGCAAGATCGAGGTGGGTGGCGTTCCCCTCGCTACGGTGGGCGCGAAGCCCTGTAGGGAAGAGGCGCTGGCCTACTACCGCGCCCTGGCGGAGCGGTTGCCCTTTCCCGTGCTCACCCGAGCTCGGGTGGAGCGCGTCGAGGGCTCCTTCGGAGCCATGCGCGTGGTCTATCAGGGGCCCGAGGGTGCGGGGGAGGTCTGGGCGCGGGCCACGGTCGTGGCCACCGGCTACTTCTTCAACCCCCGCCGCTTGGGGGTGCCTGGCGAGGAGCTGCCTTTCGTTCAGTACGGTTACCGGGACGCGCTGGACCACTGGTTGGAGCGCGTGCTAGTCGTGGGCGGATCGAACAGCGCGGTCGAGGCGGCGCTCGACCTCATGCGTGCCGGCGCCCGGGTCACGCTCGTACATCGGGGAGAGGGGGTGCGCTCCGGCGTCAAGTACTGGCTGCGCCCCGACTTCGAGAACCGCGTTCGCGAGGGGGCGATCGAGGCGCTTTATCGCCATAGGGTCGTGGCCTTCGAGCCCGGACGGGCGCTTTTGCAGGGGCCTGAGGGCGAGCGCACCCTCGCCATTGATCGGGCGGTGGTGCTGATCGGTTACCGCGCCGACGACGCGGTATTGTGGGCCTCGGGGGTCCGCTACCGGGGCGACGCCCCGGAGTTCTCGGAGCACTTCGAGACGAGCGTTCCCGGCCTCTTCGTGGTGGGCAGCGCGGGTTATGGCTCGGCGACGGGAAGTGTCTTCATCGAGAACGGCCGCGAGCACGCGCGCATCGCCGTCACGGAGGTGGCCCGGCGGCTCAGCTGAGGCTGCGCTCTCCGGAGCTTTTGTGGACGTGCACCACCTTCCACTTCCCGTCTTCGCGCACGAGTATGCGGGATTCGTTGACGGTGTGGTGCGTGATGGCGCCGTCTTTGTGGATCGAGAGGAGCAGGGTGTAGCTCACCACCGCGACGTCGCCGTAGCGCTGGAGCCGGGGGTCGAGCAGGTCGTAGCGCCAGCTCGCGCCCGTGCCTGCCCAGTCGTGTTCCATCATGAACTCGTGAAAGCTTAGTCCGTCGATGCGGTGGGGCGTGACGAACCACTCGTAGACGGCCACGTCCTCGGCCGTGGTCTCGACGTAGGTGTGCCAGTCGCCGGCGTAGATGGCGGCCAGGTGCCGGTGCAGCGTGGCCCAGATCTCCTCGTTCGTGCCCATGCGTCACCTCGCTACGTCCATTCTAGGTCTTCGGTATGCTGGGGTATGAAGCTCCTGGAAACCTGGGTCAGGGAAACGGCCCGCCCCTGGCTGCTCTGGGTCCTGGGCGCGGTTTTGGTGCTCTTCCTGGCGGTCTTCAGCGCGGTCATCACGCCGGCCATCGAGCTCGTGGCCGGGGGGCCGCCGCCCGACGTGGTGCTCTTCCAGACACCGGCTGAGCTGGCCGCCTGGCTCGAGCGCGGCGGCGACGAGGTGCGCCGGCTCTACGGCTGGTTCCTAGTGGCCGACACCTTCTATCCGATCGCCTACGGCCTCTTCTTCGCCGGTCTCTTGTGGCGCCTGCAGCCGGGCGGTAAGGCCTGGCACCTGGCGGTCTACGCCGTAGCGGCTGACTACCTGGAGAACGCCATGCACGCGATCATCCTGGCGTCCTATCCCAGCTTCCCCACCTGGGCGGCCTGGGTGGGTGCGGCGGCTACGCTGCTCAAGTGGGCGCTCCTGCTGGTGGTGGTGCTGCGGGTGCTGCAGCTCGCCTGGCGGCGCTGGCGTCAGCCGCCCGGCTGATACTCGCCCCAGACCTCACGCAACGCTCCAGTGACCTCGCCCAGGGTGGCCTTCTTACGGAAGGCTTCGAGCACGTAGGGAAAGAGGTTCTCCTCGCCCCGCGCCGCTCCGCGCAGCGCCGTCAGGGCCGCCTCGGTGGCGCTCGCGTCGCGCGTGGCGCGGTAGCGCCGCACCTCCTCGGCCCGGCGCCGGTCCACCTCGGGGTCGACCTTCATCACCGGCACGGGCGTCTCTTCCTCTGACGTGAAGCGGTTGAGCCCCACGATGACGCGCTCGCCTTCCTCGATCTCACGCTGGTAGCGCCAGGCGGACTCCTCGATCTCTCTTTGCACGTGGCCAGCCTCGATGGCGCGTACCGCGCCGCCCAGCGCCTCGATCTGCTCGATGATGTCTGTTGCCTCTTCCTCCAGCGCGTCGGTCAAATGCTCCAGGTAGAACGAGCCGCCGGCGGCGTCGATGGCACGGGTGATACCCGACTCGTAGGCGAGGATCTGCTGGGTGCGCAGCGCGATGAGGGCGCTCTCCTCGGTGGGTAGGCCCAGGGCCTCGTCGTAAGCGTTGGTGTGGAGGCTTTGGGTGCCGCCCAGCACCGCGGCTAGCGCCTGGTAGGCGACGCGGACGATGTTGTTTAGGGGCTGCTGGGCGGTCAGGGTGGATCCGCCGGTCTGGGTGTGGAAGCGCAGCATCCACGACTTGGGGTTTTCGGCGCCAAACTCCTCTTTCATGATCCGTGCCCACATGCGGCGGGCGGCGCGAAACTTGGCGGCCTCTTCGAAAATATCGTTGTGGGCGGCGAAGAAGAAGCTGAGCCGGGGGGCGAAGCGGTCGAGCTCGAGCCGCCGCTCCAGCGCCGCGCGCACGTAAGCCTTGGCGTTGGCCAGGGTGAAGGCGATCTCCTGCGCCGCCGTCGCGCCCGCCTCGCGGATGTGGTAGCCCGAGATCGAGATCGTGTTCCAGCGGGGCACCTCGCGGCTCGCAAACTCGAAAATGTCGGTCACCAGCCGCATCGAGGGCTCGGGCGGGAAGATGTAGGTGCCGCGGGCGATGTACTCCTTGAGGATGTCGTTCTGGATCGTGCCGCCGACCTTGTCCCAGCCCACTCCCTGCTCCTCGGCAACGAGCAGGTACATGGCCAGCAGCAGCATCGCCGGAGCGTTGATCGTCATGCTGGTGGTCACCCGGTCGAGCGGGATCTGGTCGAAGAGGCGGCGCATGTCGTCGAGGGTGGCGATGGAGACGCCCACCCGCCCCACCTCGCCCACGGCCAGGGGGTGGTCGGGGTCGAGGCCGAGCTGGGTAGGAAGGTCGAAGGCGACCGAGAGGCCGGTCTGGCCGCGCTCGAGCAGATAGCGGAAGCGCGCGTTCGTCTCCTCGGCCGATCCGAAACCGGCGTACTGCCGCATCGTCCACAGCCGGTCCAGGTACATCCGCGGGTAGACGCCGCGGGTGAAGGGGTAGCTCCCGGGACGCCCCAGGCGCTCGCGGTAGCCGCTGGGCAGGTGCTCGTACAGCCCTCCAGGCGTTTGTGTGTCGTCCATTTGCGTCCAGCTTACCGCAGCAGTAAGCCCAGGCCGTAGACAATGGCGGCTGCAACAACGATAATTACGAGAACCGGAACCAGTAGCAACTGGTACGCGGCGGTTACCAGGGCCAGGAAATCTTTCCAACCGGGCTTGATTTCTTTGGGGTCCATAATGGTATTGTACTTTTACAGGCTTTTAATACGCGACGATGTGTGGTAAACTGTAGGAAGTATGGATGACTATAGAAAATTCAAACTAGTGCTCAAAGCGATTGCGCATGAGGCTGGTTGGGACATCATCAACGCGGTCTCGAACGGTCCGACCCGGTTCACCAACCTCGAACGCGCCACCAAGGTCAGCCCCCGCACCCTCTCCGAGAGGCTCAAGGAGTTGGCCGAGCTGGGTTTGATTGAGCGAAAGGCCTACCCTGAGGTGCCGCCGCGTGTAGAGTACACCCTGACCCCGCTGGGCAAGGAACTGCTCGACACGCTCTACAAGCTGGCGAAGAAGATCGGCTGAGCTCCATGAGTTGCAAGTAGTAATTACTAGCAGTAGAATCGCTACTCATGGAGAGCCAGGTACTTGCCGTATTCGTTTACGCTTCGATCACGGCGGTCGCGACGGGCGTAGGTGCACTGCCCTTTGCCTTCGTACGCAGCTTCCCGCGTAGCTGGTTGGGCATCGGCAACGCCATCGCGGCCGGCCTCATGCTCGCCGCCAGCTTCGGCCTTATCTACGAGGGCGTAAACTACAGCCTGACGCGCACCATGGTCGGTGTCGTGATCGGGCTGTTCTTCATCCTCTGGAGCCACCGCTTTCTTGAGCGCTACGAGGACGTGAGCCTTGGCAGCCTCAATGGCCTCGACGCCCGCAAGGCCCTCCTCATCGTCGGTGTGATGACGCTGCACTCGTTCGCCGAGGGGGTGGGCGTGGGCGTCTCCTTCGGTGGCGGCATCGCCTTCGGCCTCTTCGTCACCATCGCCATCGCCGTCCACAACATCCCCGAGGGTCTGGCCATCAGTCTCGTGCTCGTGCCGCGCGGCGTGCCCTGGTGGAAGGCGGGGCTGTGGAGCATCTTCTCCTCGCTCCCGCAGCCGCTCATGGCCGTGCCCGCCTTCCTCTTCGTCGAGTGGTTCAAGCCGGTGCTGCCGGCGGGGCTGGGCTTCGCCGCGGGGGCGATGATCTGGATGGCCTTTTCGGAGCTCATTCCCGACGCGCTCGAGGACGTGGACGCGGGCGTGATCGCCACCTCCATCGTGCTGGCGAGCGCCGCGATGGTGGCCTTCCAGGTTCTGCTCGGCGGTTAGGCTTCGCGCAGGACGCGCTCGGTGTCCTTGGCGATGGCGAGTTCCTCGTCAGTGGGGATCACCCAGGCCTCGGCCGTGGAGCCGGGCCGGGTGAGGCGCGGGCCGCTCCGGGCGTTGGCTTCAGCATCGAGCTCGAGTCCCAAAAACTCCAGCCCCTCGAGCACCCGTGCCCTTACCTCGGCGTCGTTCTCGCCCACGCCGGCGGTGAACGCCAGGCCGTCCAGCCCGCCCATCGCCGCGGCGTAGGCGCCCACGTACTTCTTGATGCGGTAGGTGTAGACCTCGAGCGCCCGGCGACTGGCCTCGTCGCCGGCGGCGATCGCCGCCTGCAGATCGCGCAGGTCGGCGTGGCCCGCGAGCCCCTGCAGGCCGCTTTCACAGTTGAGGATGCGCGAGGTCTCGTCCGGGCCGTAGCGGCGGCAGAGCTCAAGCACCAGCCCCGGATCCACGTCGCCACTTCGGGTACCCATCACCAGCCCCTCGAGCGGGGTGAAGCCCATGCTGGTGTCCACGCTCTTGCCGCGTAGTACCGCGCTGGCCGAGGCGCCGTTGCCCAGGTGCAGCACGACGAGCCGCAACTCTTCGATGGGTCGGCCCATCCGCTCGGCCAGCCGGTGGGCGACGTAGCGGTGCGAGGTGCCGTGGAAGCCGTAGCGCCGGTAGCGGTGGCGGTCGGCCAGCTCGCGCGGGAGGGCGTAGCGCCAGGCTCGCTCGGGCATGGTCTGGTGGAAGGCGGTGTCAAAGACGGCCACCTGGGGCAACTCCGGCAGCGCAGCCAGCGCCGCGCGGATGCCGGCGATGTTGGCGGGGTTGTGCAGGGGCGCCAGCGGCACGAAGGCCTCGAGGCGCTGGAGCACCTCGTCGGTGACGAGGCTCGAGGTGGTGAAGTCGCCCCCGTGCACGACCCGGTGGCCCACGGCCTCCAGCCCTTCGAGGTCGAGGCGACCCAGCACCGCTCCCAGGGCCTCGCCGTGGTCGCGCGCCCGGACGTCGTAGGCGACGCCATCCAGCTTGAGGCGGCTGTCGGGTTCGCCGATTCGCTCGACCAAGCCGTGCACCAGGTGCCGGTCCTGGGTCGTGTCGGTGAGCGAGAACTTGAGGCTCGAAGAGCCGGCGTTGAGCACGAGCACCTTCATGCCCTCACCCTACCCGACCGGCCGCGGGCGCGCCGCTCGCGAACGTCCCTCCGCCGTGCCCCTTTTTTTCATCTTTTTCTCCGTATACTGCCTCTATGCAGCGAGCTATCTTCTTCATGATCCTCGGTCTGGCCGTTTTGCTGGGGGGTGGGGTCTGGTACCTGAGCAGCGCACGCACGCCCACCACCTCCGGCGAACTGGACCCGGCCGCCGGAGCTCATTTCGTCTACGGCGACCCCAACGCCCCGGTTACCGTCGTCGAGTTCTCCAACTACCTCTGCCCGCATTGCAAGGACCACTCCGAGAAAAGCCTGCCGCGCATCTTTGCCGACTACGTAGACACCGGCAAGGTGCGCTACGTCTTTCGCGACTTCCCCTTTCCCGGGCAGGACAGCGTGGTCCTCGCCAGCGAGGCCGCGGCGTGCGCTGCAGACCAAGGGCGCTACCTCGACTACCATCAGCTGCTCTTCCGCGCCACCTCCCAGTGGGGTCGTTCCGGGATCGATGAGCTGCCCGGCTTCTTTTCCGATTACGCCCGTCAGCTGGGGCTCGACACCGCGCGCTTCGACAGCTGCCTGAGCAGCCACGAAAAGCGCCAGCTGGTGCTGGACGACCAGGCGCTGGCGCGCGAACTTGGGATCGGCGGCACGCCTTCGTTCTACGTGAACGACAAGTTCATCGAAGGGTTCCGACCGTATTCCGAGTGGCGCAAGGTCCTGGACGAGGCGCTGAACTCGGCCCGCTGAACCTTCCAAACGCACGTCGCTCCAGGGATCCCCGGAGCGACGTTTTCGCTTGCGGGTCTCAGAAAAGCACGACGTGGGCCACCATATCGGTGAACTCGAGCCTGCTGTCGAGCGCCAGGCTGTCCTGAACGAGAGCGCCGATCCAGATCTTCCCCTGGTTGATGCCGGTGCTCAGAACGTCGGGGTTGGGACTGCCCAGCTCGATCGGGGACTTTTCCCCTTTGGTGAAGGTCTTCGGCTGGCTAATGGCCTTTTCGCCGGCAGGATCGCAAAGGTAGAAGCTGGTGTAATCTTGGCAGTTGCCGCTGTGGTTTCCGGGATCGTCGACGCTGGCGTAGAAGGTCAGGGTCAGCTGGTTGCTGCCGGCCGTGGCGCTGTAGGTGAGGTTGCCCGTGAGCGTAATGCTCTTGACGTCGACGACGCTGTCACGAAACTTCGCGGGGTTTTTCGGGTAGACCACCTTTCCAGCGGTGTCGACCAGGGCGTCCACCTGAATGCTGAAGTCGCTCAGCGGCACGTTGAGCGGGGCCTTGGAGCAGGCGGCGAGGGCCGCGGCCAGCGTCAGAACCAGGGCGGAGGTGCGCAGGAGGGTCTTCATGCCTCCATCCTACCCCCATGGGGTATCGAAGGCCACCCTCAGTCGGGGGTGTGCGCGGCCCCCACCCAGTCCACCCAGCGCCCGCCGCGGGCTTCCAGCTCGCGCTCGAGACCCTCGATCACCTGGACCGGCGCGTAAGGGTCGCCAAAGGTAGCCGTACCCACCGCCACCAGGCGCGCGCCGGCCAGGGCGAACTCGAGCGCGTCCTCGGCGCTGGCGATGCCGCCCATCCCCAGGATGGGCCGGTCGGTGTGGCGGTAGAGCTCGTAGACCAGGCGCACGGCCACCGGCTTGACGGCGGGGCCGCTGAGGCCGCCCTGGCGGTTGCCCAGCACCGGCCGCCTGCGCTCCAGGTCCATGCGCATGCCCAGCAGGGTGTTGATCAGGCTGAAGCCGTCCACCCCCGCCGCTTCCAGCGCCTCGGCCACCGGCAGGATGGGCCCGTTGGGGCTCAGCTTGGCGAGCACCGGACGGTCGGTGGCGCCCTTGACGCGGCGGACCACCTCGGCGGCGGCCGCGGGATCGTGGGCGAAGGGCAGCCTGCCGCCGTGGACGTTGGGGCAGGAGAGGTTGACCTCGATCAGGTCGGCGTAGGGGCCGACCTTGCGGGCGACGTGGGCGAAGTCGGCGGCTTCGTCGCCGAAGACGTTGACGATGACGCGCGCCCCCTGGGCCTTCAGCCACGGCAGCTCGTCGGCGACGTAGGCGTCCACCCCCTTGTTCTCCAGCCCGATGGCGTTGAGCATGCCCATCGGGGTCTCGGTGATGCGGGGGGTGGGCGCGCCGGCGATGGGTCGCGGCGAGACGCCCTTGGTGGTGACCGCGCCCAGCCGGCTGAGCGGGTAGAGGTGGGCGTACTCGCGGCCGAAGTTGAAGGTGCCGCTCGCGGTGACCACCGGATTCGGGAAGCGCACGCCCAGGAAATCGACCTCGAGCCGGTTCACCAGACCACCTCCCGCACCTCGAAGACGGGCCCGTCCACGCAGGCGTGCTTCTGCCCCGCGGCCGTCTGCACCGCGCAGGAGAGGCAGGCGCCCACGCCGCAGGCCATGTGGACGTCGAGGCTCACGTATCCGGGCCGGCCGTGCGCGATCGCCAGCTGCGCCGCCGCCCGCATCAGCGCGAAGGGCCCCACGCTGTAGACGGTCGCCCCGGCGCCGCCGGCGAGCAGCTCCGCCAGGCCCTCGGTGGGGTAGCCCCGCCGCCCCAGCGAGCCGTCCTCGCTGAAATAGCGCACCTCGAGCCCCAAGCGTTCGTACAGCGTTTGAACCAGGGCGCGGTCCTCCGCCGAGGGCGCGCCGTGGAAGACGTGAACGCGCCTGCCGGCGCGCAGCAGGCTTTCGGCCAGCAGCGCCAGCGGCGCGGCCCCGGCGCCGGCGCCGACCAGCGCGGCGTCGCCCGAGGATATGGGGAAGGAATTCCCAAGCGGGGCGAGCGCTTGCAGGCGGGTGCCGACGGGAAGGCGGACCAGGTCGCGGGTCCCGGGCCCGAAGGGGGTGACGATCAGCTCCACCTCCGTTCCCTCGTGGCGGGACGGCGCCAGCGGCCGGCGCAGCACGTGGCCCGGCACGCTCAGGTTCAAGAACTGCCCCGGCCCGAACCGCGCCTCGAGCGTCGACATCGCGAGCACCAGCCTCCGGTGAGGCCCCAGCGGTTCGCTGGCGACGATCGTGGCCGCGTGGTAGTCCCAGCGCGGCCGCTGGGAGACGGGCTTAGGCAAGGGCTGCGTCACGCCAGACCTCCCTTCCCGCCACCAGCGTGAGCAACGGCCAGCCGGCGAGCTCGCGGCCCGCCCAGGGGCTGTAACGCGCCTTGGAAACGAAGCGTTCGGGGTCTACCGTGCGCTTCTCGGCGGGGTCGAAGAGCATCAGGTCGGCCGGCGCGCCTTCCTCGAGCCGCGCGGGCGCGAGGCCCAGCGCCGCGCGCGGGCCGGTGGTCATGCGCTCGATCAGCAGCGGCAGCGGTAGACCGCGCCGCTCCACCAGCTCGGTGTAGAGCAGGGGAAAGGCCAGCTCGAGCGCGGGGATGCCGAAGGGGGCGTTTTCCAGGTCCCGTTCCTTCTCGGCCGCGGTGTGGGGGGCGTGGTCGGTGCCGACCGCCGACAGCTCGCCCCGTTCCAGCGCGCCGATCAGCGCCTCGACGTCGCCTTCGGTGCGCAGCGGCGGGGCCACCTTGAAGCGGGCGTCGAAGCCGCGCCAGGTCTCCTCGGTGAGCGTCAGATGGTGGGGGGTGACCTCGCCCGTCACCGGCAGCCCTTCGGCCCGCGCCGCCGCGACGAGCGCCGCGCCGCGGGCGGTGGAGACGTGCTGCAGGTAGAGCCGGGGCGCGTGGCCCAGCGCGGCCGCCTTGCGCGCGGCGTAGCGCAGCACCTCGAGGTCGCGGGCGATGCGGGCGGCCTCGGCCTCGGGCGGGTTGCCGGCGAGGCCCAGTTCGGCGGCCAGGGGGCCGTCGTTCATCACCCCGCCGCCGCGCAGCCCGGCGTCCTCGGCGTGGACGGCTACCGCCAGGCCCGCGGCGGCGGCGTAGACCAGCCCGCGGGCGAGCACGCCCGCGTCTTCGTTGGTACGGCCGTCGTCGGTGAGCAGCGCCGCCCCTGCCCGGGCCAGCAGCGCCGCGGGGGTGAGCTTCTTGCCTTCCTGGTTCTTGGTCAGCGCCGCGGCCACCATCAACCGGGCTCCGGGAAGGGTGCGGGCCTCGTCCAAAAGCGCCCGCACCTGCTCGGGTTCCTGCACCGCCGGCTCGGTGTTGGGCATGGCCACGACCGTGCCGTAGCCGCCTCGGGCGGCGGCGGCCAGGCCGGTGGCCAGGTCCTCCTTGGTCTCCTGGCCGGGGGTGCGCAGGTGGACGTGGGGGTCCGTGAGCGCCGGGACGAGCCAGCGGCCGCCGGCGTCGAGCACCCGCTCGGCGTCGCCCCCCGCGAGCGAGGCGATGTGGCCGTCTTCGACGAGCACGTCGGCGTTGCCAAATTCGCCCGAGCCGTCGACCAGGCGGGCGTTCTTGATGAGCAGCTTCATGCCGCCCTCCCCACAAGCAGGTGGTAGAGCACGGCCATGCGCACCGCCTCGCCGGCGCGCACCTGCCGCTCGACGCGGCTGCGGGGTCCGTCGGCCAGGGCGCCTTCGAGCTCCACGTCGCGGTTCATCGGTCCCGGGTGCAAGAGTGGGGCGTGGGGCTTGGCGCGGGCCAGCCGCGCCTCGGTGACCTGGTATTCGGCCACGTACTCGCGCAGCGAGGGGAGCGCCCCTTCGTCCATGCGCTCGCGTTGCAGCCTGAGCACCATCACCGCGTCGGCGTCCGCGAGCGCCTCGTCCAGGTCGGTCGAGAGCCGCGCGCCCGCAAGCCGCTCGGGCAGCAGCCCCGCGGGGCCCGCGGCCCAGACCTCGGCCCCCAAAAGCGGCAGCAGCTCGGCGTTCGAGCGGGTCACCCGCGAGTGGGCGACGTCGCCGACGATGGCGATCTTCTTGCCCTCCAGGGACTCCAGCTCCTCCAGCAGGGTGTAAGCGTCAAGAAGCGCCTGGGTGGGATGGGCGCGTCGGCCGTCGCCGGCGTTGACGACCGCGCCGGTGAGCCAGCGCGCCGCTTGGTGGGCCATCCCCGCCACCGGGGCGCGGATCACGTAGGCGTCAAGGGCCATGGCCTGGAGGGTGAGCAGGGTGTCCTTGAACGACTCGCCCTTGGCCAGGCTCGAGCCCGCGCCGGAAAAGCCCACCACGTCGGCCGACATCCTGCGCGCGGCCAGCTCGAAGCTGATCTTTGTGCGGGTCGAGGGCTCGAAGAAAACGGTGGCCACGGTGAACCCCTTGAGCGCCGGGACCTTCTTCATGGGGCGCTCGAGCACCTCTTCCATCATCCGCGCGGTTTCGAGCAGGCTCTCCACCCGGGCGCGGTCCCAGCCGGCGAAGTCGAGCAGGTGCCTTAGCGCTCCCACAGCTCCACCCCCTCCTCGCCGTCGGTCTCGCGCAGCTTCACCTTGACGACCTCGCTTTTCGAGGTGGGCAGGTTCTTGCCCACGAAGTCGGCGCGGATGGGCAGCTCGCGGTGGCCGCGGTCGACCAGCACCGCGAGGTAGACGCGCTTCGGCCGCCCCAGGTCCACCAGCGCGTCCAGCGCCGCCCGGGCGGTGCGCCCGGTGAAGAGCACGTCGTCGGTCAGCACCACCGGGCGGCCGGTCACGTCCCAGGGGATGCGGGTCTCGCGCACACGAGGTTGGACCCCGATCTCGCTGAGGTCGTCGCGGTAGAGGGTGATGTCGAGCATGCCCACCGGCGGCCGCACGCCCTCGAAGCGCTCGATCAGCGCCGCCAGCCGCTCGGCCAGGGGGATGCCGCGGGTGTGGATGCCCACCAGCGCCAGGTCGCCTGCTCCCTTGTTTTTCTCGATGATCTCGTGGGCGATGCGCCTGAGCGCCCGCTCGATCTCG
Source organism: Thermaceae bacterium (assembly GCA_026985615.1). Taxonomy (GTDB): domain Bacteria; phylum Deinococcota; class Deinococci; order Deinococcales; family Marinithermaceae; genus Oceanithermus. The sequence continues at coordinate 38,625 of JALSQD010000076.1, forward strand.
GCGGGCTCGAGCACGCGTGCCTTGAAACGCATCACGCCCCCCTAAAAAAAACCGCCCGCATGGGGCGCGCCGCTGCCGGATTGTTCCGCTGTTCGTTCACGTTCTCCTCCTTCACCGCCTCACGGGACGGGCTTAAAGGTCAGGACAATTTACCCCGCCCACCGGGGCGGGGTCAAGCACGGTAGCCGCCAGACTCAGGCCGTCTTGGCGGGCTGCTGGCTGGTGGCGGAGAGGGCCAGCGCGCCGACCATGACGGCGACGATCACCGCGTTCCAGGTGGGGGCGGCGAGAGCGCTGTAGCCGAGGACCCAGGGAGAGATGAGCAGCCAAACGGCCGCGACGAGCTCGCTCCACTCCTCCCAGGGCTTGGCGTCGGCGAGCGCCAGGAGGGAAAGTACCACGAAGATGGCCCCCACGATGAGGGCGTTCCACAACGCCGCTGCGTTCGAGGCGAAGGAGAGGATCCAGGGCGAAACCACCAGCCAGAGGCCCAACACCAGGTTGACGCCGTCCTGCCAGCGTTTCATCCATCTCCACCTCCTTCCAAACGCATTATAAAACATGAGCGTATCTGTATCAAGTCATCCTCCACTTGCGCGGAAGGCGCCCGGTTGGTACAGTGGGGGGCGTTGGTTGGCCGCACGACCAAGCCCGTGCGCCCTCTAAGGAGGACTCCATGAAGGAAGGCATTCACCTCAAGCTCGTCCCTGCCAAAATCATCTGCGGTTGCGGCAACGTCATCGAAACCTACTCGACCAAGCCCGAGATCCACGTGGAAGTCTGCTCCGCGTGCCACCCCTTCTTCACCGGCAAGCAGCGTTTCGTTGACACCGAGGGCCGCGTCGAGCGCTTCCAGCGCCGCTTCGGGGACTCCTACAAGAAGAACCTCAAGAAGAAAAAGGCCTGACGACCCCGCCCAAACGAACCCCCGCGCCTGGCGCGGGGGTTTTCGCTGCTGGCGCAGATTACTCGCTCTGCGCTTCTTCGATGATCTTCTGGGCCAGCTGGGGCGGTACCTCGGCGTAGTGGCTGAACTCGAGGTTGTAGGCCCCCTGGCCGGCGGTGAGGCTGCGGAGGACGCGGCTGTACTCCAGAATCTCACCCAGCGGCGCCTCGGCGTTGATGACCGCCAGGGCGCCGTCCATGTCGGAGCCCAGCACCCGGCCGCGACGGCTCTGGAGGTCGGAAAGGATGTCGCCCATCTTGTCCTGGGGCACGATGATCTTGAGCTTGTAGATGGGTTCGAGCAGCGTGGGGCCGGCCATCTCAGCCACCTTCTTGAAGGCCAGCGAGGCGGCGATCTGGAAGGAAAGGTCGGAGGAGTCCACCGAGTGGTGGGAGCCGTCGTAGACCGCGGCGCGGAAGCCGATCACCGGGTAGCCGGCGAGCACGCCTTTCTTGGCGGCCTCCTTGATGCCCTTTTCCACGGCTTCCTTGTACTTGGTGGGGATGACGCCGCCGGTTATCTCCCAGACGAACTCATAGTCTTCGGCGGGCTCGAGCCTCAGCCAGACGTCGCCGTACTGGCCGTGGCCGCCGGTCTGCTTCTTGTGCTTGCCCTGGCCCTCGGCCTTGCGCCGGATCGTCTCGCGGTAAGGGATCTTGGGCAGCTTCAGCTCGACGTCCACGCCGTAGTCGTGCAGGCGCTCCTTAGCCACCTCGAGGTGCATGTCGCCCATGCCCCAAAGAAGCATCTCGCCCGTCTCCTCGTTGCGCTCGAGCCTCAGGCTGGGGTCTTCCTCGAGGAGCTTGTTCACCGCCTCGCCCAGCTTGGCCTCGTCGCCCTTGCCCTTGGGCACGATGGCCATGAAGGTGGTGGGCTCGGGCAGCTTGGTCATGGGCACCTCTTCGGGCTCCTCGGCCCACAGCGCCATGGTGCGGTGCAGGTTGTCGGCCTTGGGCAGGGCCAGGATGTAGCCCGCCTCGGCCTTGTCCACCTCGATCAGCTCGTTGCCGCGGGGGATGTAGAGCTTGTTGAACTTCACCGGGCCGTTCTCCGACTGGAGGGTGTCGCCCGGCTTGAGCTCGCCCCGGTAGAGGCGTACGTAGGCTACCTTGCCCACGAAGGGCTCGACCTGCACCTTGAAGACCTTGGCCAGCGGCGGACCCTCGCCCCAACGCTCGGTGGGGGAGGGCAGAGCCTCGAGGAAGATGTCGAGCAGCGGCTCGGCGCCGATGAGCGTCTCGCCCGAGGCGATGGCCACGGGGTAGACGAGGCCCTGGCGGACGGCCTCGTGGAAGGCCTTCGCGACCTGCTCGGGAGCGGGTTCCTCGCCCGCTTCCAGGTATTGCTCGAGCAGGTTTTCGTCGGTCTCCACGATGGCCTCGATCGCCTGCTCGTGGTACTCGGCCACCTGATCGGCCAGCTCGGCGGGGATCTCCACCTCTTCGTACTTTTCGCCGTTGTAGCGCAGCGCCTTGTTGTGCAGCACGTCGAGGAGCCCCACCCACTTCTCGCCCTCGTACCAGGGCAGGTGCACGGGCACGATGCTGCCCAGAGTCGAGCGCAGGTCTTCGAGCAACTGGAAGAAGTCGCCGCCCTTATCGAGCTTGGTCACTACGACCATGCGCGGCAGCTCCAGCCGCTCGGCCACCGTCCAGGCGCGCTCGGTGCCGATCTGCACGCCGTCGGGCGCGCTCACGGTCACCACCGCGGCGTCGGCTGCGGTCAGCGCCCCGCGGATGCTGGCGATGAAGTCGAGGTAGCCCGGGGTATCGAGTACGAAAAACTTGTGCCCCTTCCAATCGAGGGGCAGGACCGCCGTGCGTACGCTAATGCCGTGGGCTTTTTCCTCTGGGGTGTAGTCCGAGGTCGTGGTGCCCTCGGACACGCTCCCCCTCCGATCCTTGGCCCCGGTGAGGTAGAGGAGTGCCTCGCCCAGGGTCGTTTTACCGCTGCCGGAATGTCCGGCGAACGCAATGGTACGGATCATGCCTGTCCTCCTTTCGGCGTTCCCATTTGTGATTTCAAGTATACGACGCGCTCTGGCGGCGTTATCCGAGGCGAAATGTCCCCGCGGTATCGTGAGGTGTGGCGGCGCTCGAGCTCAGCCGCGAAGCCTGGGAGGCCATGTGGGCCGACGCCCGGGGGCGCGCCCCCGAGGAGGCCGTGGGCCTGCTCGTGGGCCGCGCCGGGCGCGCGCTCGCGGCCTGGCCGCTCGCCAACGCCAGCCCCTGGCCGCGGGTGCACTACCTTGCGGACCCCGCCGACCTGCTCGCCGCGCTCCAGCGCGCCGACGCCGAGGGGCTCGAGGTCGTGGCCGTCTACCACAGCCACCCCGCCGGCCGGGCCCGGCCCAGCGCACGCGACCGCGCGGAGGCGAGCTGGCGGGTGCCCTACGTTATCCTGGGGCTGGCCGAGGGGCGCACTCGCGCCTTCCGGCTGCCCGAAGGAGACGAGGTGGAGATTCGTGTGGAGCCGTGAAGAACTGGACCGCTATGCCCGGCACATGATCCTGCCCGAGGTGGGGCCCGAGGGGCAGGCCCACCTCAAGGCCGCCTCGGTGCTGGTGGTGGGTGCCGGCGGGCTGGGCTCGCCCTTGCTGCTCTACCTCGCGGCCGCGGGGGTGGGGCGCATCGGCATCGTCGAAGATGACGTGGTGGACCTCAGCAACCTGCAGCGGCAGGTGCTCTACACCACCGCCGACGTGGGCCGGCCCAAGGCCGAGGCCGCCGCCGAACGGCTGCGGGCGCTCAACCCGCACGTGGCGGTGGAGCCGCACCCTGTGCGACTCTCCAGCGAGAACGCGATCGAGCTCTTTTTGCGCTACGACCTGGTGGTCGACGCCAGCGACAACTTTCCCACCCGCTACCTGGCCAACGACGCCGCCGTGCTCGCGGACCGGCCGCTGGTCTACGGCGCTATCCACCGCTTCGATGGGCAGGTGGCCGTCTTCCACCACGACGGCGGGCCCTGCTACCGCTGCCTCTTTCCCCAGCCCCCCAAGCCCGGCAGCGTGCCCAGCTGCGCCGAGGCCGGCGTCTTCGGGGTGCTGCCCGGCGTGGTGGGCAGCCTCATGGCCACCGAGGTGCTCAAGCTGCTGTTGGGCATCGGCCGACCGCTTTCGGGCCGGCTGCTCCTCTACGACGGGCTCGAGGCCGAGTTCCGCGAGCTCAGGGTGGAGCGCGACCCGAACTGCCCGGTCTGCGGAGACCGCCCGCAGATCCGTGAACTCATCGACTACCAGGCCTTTTGCGCGGGCGCTTAGCCTACCGCCCTAAGGGGGTGGATGGGGACGTTGTTCCCCCTGGCAGCGGGCACTCGGTGCTAGACTTTAGGGTGAACAGCCAGTGCAGAGCCTGCTCAGCAGACTCGGAAAGGAGTTTGGAATGGCAGAAGCTGAAATCGCACGGGGACTGGAAGGCGTCGTCTTCACCGAAACCGAACTTTCGTTCATCGATGGCCAGAACGGCAAGCTATATTACCTGGGCTACCCCATCGAGGAGCTGGCGGAGCACAGCAGCTACGAAGAGGTTTCCTACCTGCTGCTGCACAAACGACTACCCACCGCCGACGAGCTCGCCCATTTCAAGGAAAAGCTGGCCAAGAACCGCGCCATCGCGGTGGAAAAGGTGGCCTCGTTCGCCAGCTACCCCCGAACCGCGCACCCGATGGCCTCGCTGCGCACGGCCATTAGCGAGATCGGCCTTTTCGACCCCACCGAGGAGGACACCTCGTTCGACAGCCTCTACGAGAAGAGCGTCAGCCTGATCTCCAAGTTCGCCACGGTCACCGCGGCGATCAAGCGCCTGCGTGAAGGCAAGATGCCGATCGAGCCCGATCCCGAGCTCTCCCACGCGGCCAACTTCTACTACATGATGAACGGCAGCAAGCCGAGCCCCGAGCAGGAGAAGCTCCTGGACGTGGCCCTGATCCTGCACGCCGAGCACGGCATGAACGCCTCCACCTTCACCGCCTTGGCCGTGCACTCCACCGCCTCCGACATCTACTCCTCGATCGTTGCGGCCATCGGCGCCCTCAAGGGCCCGCGCCACGGCGGCGCCAACGAGCAGGTCATGAAGATGGTGCAGGAGATCGGCAAGCCCGAGGCCGCCCGCGGCTGGGTGCAGGGTAAGCTGGCCAACAAGGAGCGCATCATGGGCATGGGCCACCGCGTCTACAAGGCCCTCGACCCGCGCGCCGTCATCCTCAAGAAGTACGCCGAGATCGTGGCCAAGACCCACGGCAAGTCCACCGAGTACGAGATCCTCACCATCGTCGAGGAAGAGGCGGGCAAGGTGCTCAACCCCCGCGGCATCTACCCCAACGTCGACTTTTACTCGGGCGTCGTCTACTCTGACCTGGGCATCCCCACCGAGTTCTTCACCCCGGTCTTCGCGGTGGCCCGAATCGCCGGCTGGACCGCGCACATCCTCGAGTACACCCGCATGGACAACCGTCTGCTGCGCCCCAAGGCCAAGTTCGTGGGCGAGCTGGACCGCAAGTACGTCCCGATCGATCAGCGCTAGCGCTTGCGCTTGCGATGGGCACGCCGCCGGTGAGCGAAAGCTCACCGGCGGCGTGTTTGGCCGGGCTTCAGTCCAGGCGCTCGAGCGCTTCAAGCACGGCTACGGCGTCGGCGTAGCGTTCGCGCGGGTCCTTGGCCACCATGCGCTCGAGCACCGTCCCCAGTGCGCTTTCGGGCTCGAAGCCGCGCGCGGGGGGCAGGGGGTCGTGCAGGTGACGGTTGAGCACCCGCTCGGGGGTGCCTACGTAGGGAAGCTCGCCGGTTAGGCCCCAGTAGAGGATCACCCCGGCGGCGTAGACGTCGCTGGCGGGCGAGACCTGCTCGCCCCGCACCTGCTCGGGGGCGATGTAGGCGATCGTGCCCATGCGCAGGTTGGTGGTGGGCTCGTCTTGCGGGCCGGCCAGGTCGAAGTCGATCAGCCTGGCGCGGCCGGCCTCGTCCACGATGACGTTTTCGGGTTTCACGTCGCGGTGTACGAAGCCGCGTTCGTGCATGTGGGCGAGCGCGGCAAGCATCTGGCGGAAGGTGGGCAGGAAGCCGGCGCGGTCGTGCTCCAGGTCGGAGAGCCGCTGACCTGGCGCGTAGGCCAGGAGCACGGCGGGGTAGGCGTCGATGTCGAAGCGCTCGAGCACCGGGTTGACGTTGGGGTGACCCAGGGCGCAGCCCACTTGCCACTCGCGGTCGGCCCGCGCGGCGTAGCCTTTGGGGAAGACCTTTACCGCAAAGGGCCGGCCGTCGGGGTCGAAGGCAAGGTAGACCGTCGCGACCGCTCCCCGAGCGATCGGCCGGACGACGCGGTACTCGCCGAGTAGGACCCGGCCCGGTATACCCACATACCAACTATACCGTTCCTTAGGCTGGGAAGGCCCAGGGAACGCGCTGGGCTGGGCCTGCCTCACGCTGTTCATCGCGCCCCGGGGGTAGAGTGGAGGCGATGTCCTCCCCCGCACCCTCAACCCTTCGCACCGGTCTGGCCCTCGCGGGCGGGGCTGCCCGCGGGTTCGCCCACATCGGTGTACTCAAGGCCATCGAAGAGCTGAAGGTCGAGGTGCACGCGGTCGCCGGCACCAGCATGGGGGCGATCATCGGCAGCCTCTGGGCCAGCGGCCTCGATGCCGAGGAGATCCTCGAGATCGCCCGCCGAACCTCCTGGCTGCGGCTCATCAACTTCAGCCCCAAAGGGGGCCTGCTCTCCTCGCGCAAGCTGGAGGACTTCCTCGCCCACTACCTGCCGCGCGACTTCGCTCAGCTCGAGCGCCCCTTCGCCGCGGTGGCCACCGACGTCGTGCACGGCCGCTCGGTCTACCTGCACTCCGGCGACTTGCCCCGTGCGGTGCTGGCCTCGGCCGCCTACCCGGGCCTCTTTTCGGCCATCGAGCGCGAGGGGCTCCAGCTCATCGACGGCGGCGTGCTCGACAACCTGCCGGTGGACGCGGCCCGTTTTCTGGGCGCGGAGTGGATCCTGGCCTCCGACGTCACCTACGACCCGGACCACGAGGCGGCGGTGCCGCGCGGCGTGATCGAGCTGGGGCAGCGGGCGGTGGACCTGATGCAGGCGCGCCTGACCCAGGCGCGGTTGGCGATGAACCCGCCGGACGTCTACATCCGTCCTGACCTCAAGGGGGTGGGCATCGAGGCGTTTGGTAAACTTGAAACGATTTGGCCTCGCGGTTACGAGGCGGCCATGGCGGCCTTGAAAGGGGTGTACGGCTAGGCGATGCGAGACTTCATGCGTTACTTGTGGGAAGAATGGTTCCGCCAGGTGGGCGAGGCCCTGCTGGTGGCCTTCTTCGTAACCACTTTCATCTTCACGACGGTCCAGGTTTACGGCCGCAGCATGGTGCCCACCCTGCAACACGGCGAGCGCGTGCTCGTGCCCAAGTACGAGATGTGGATGGAGCGCTTCGGCCTCCGTTCCTGGCAACGGGGCGAGATCGTGATCGTCAAGCCCCCGCAGGGTGCGCCCAACTCGGTGGCCGCCTTTCCCTACCTGGGTTTCCAGTACCGCCCCTACTTCATCAAGCGGGTGGTGGCCCGTCCGGGCGATACCATCCGGGTCGAGCAGGGGCGGCTGGTCGTCAACGGCGTCTACGTCAACGAGTCGTACATCACCGACAAGATCGAGCCCTACCCCGACAGCTTTCCCCGCCTCTACGTCGAGAACGGCGAGGTCGTGGGGTTCCAGGGTTACCGCGTCAGCAACCTGCCCGACTACCTGAAGCCGGCGCTCGAGATGCTCGAGCCCCTGCCCGAGGAGGTGCTCCAGGCCAGCCGCTACCGCCCCATCGAGGTGGTGGGGACGCTGCGCCTCGCCGACGGCTACTACTTCGTCATGGGCGACAACCGCACCCTCGGCGGCTCGGAGGACTCGCGCGTCTTCGGGCCCATCCCCGACGAGAACATCGCCGGGCGCGCCAGCTGGGTCTGGTGGCCCCCCGTGGCCCGGGGCGAGGGCGGCGGCTGGAAGCTCAACATCCGCCGCCTCACCATCCCGCCGGGCTTCCAGCAGATCCCCGACGCCCCGGCCGACTGAGCGCCCAAAGAGCACGCCCCGCCGCGGCCGTACCGCGGCGGGGCGTTTTCTGCGGGACTTTAGCCGAGCTCGCGCAGCACCTCGCCGAGGAGCTCCACCGCCAGCGCCGCCTCGTCCTTCGTGAGCACCAGCGGGGGCGAGAGCCGCAGCGTGGAGGGGCCGGCGGGCAGGGTGAGCAGACCCTTGGCGAAGGCGGCCTCGGCCACGCGGTCGCGCAATTCGGGGTCCTCCTCGCGCGTCTCGGGGTCTTTGACGAAGTCGAGCCCGATCATCAGGCCGCGCCCGCGCACGTCGCCCAGCCGCGGGAAGTCCGCCTGCAGCTTACGCAGCTCCGTGCGCAGGTACTCGCCGACCTCGTAGGCGTTTTGCATCAGCCCCTCTTCCAGCAGGTCGAGCGTGGCCAGCGCTGCGGCCGCGGCCACGGGGTTGCCGCCGAAGGTGGAGCCGTGCGCGCCCGGCGGCCAGCTCGAGAGCTCCTCCTTGAAGAGCACCGCCGAGATGGGGTAGCCCGAGGCCAGCCCCTTGGCCAGGATGACGATATCGGGGTCGAGCCCTTCGTATTCCGAGGCGAGGAAACGGCCGGTGCGCCCGCTACCGGTCTGGACCTCGTCGGCCACCATCAGGATGCCGTGGCGGCGGGCCAGCTCCGCCAGCGCCGGCAAAAAGCCCTCCGGCGGCACGATGTAGCCGCCCTCGCCCTGGATGGGCTCGAAGAAGATGGCGCCCACCTCGTCGGGCGGCAGCTTGGTCTTGAAGAGGTGTTCGATGTAGCCGAGGACCACCTGGCCCGCGCCTTCGGGGCTGGTGCCGAAGGGCGGGCGGTAGGGGTGAGGATAGGGCACGTGCACCACCCCGGGCAGCAGCGGCGCGAAGCCCTTGCGGTACTTGCTGTTGGATGAGGTGAGGGCGAGCGAGCCCAGGGTGCGCCCGTGGAAGGCGCCGGTGAAGGCGAGGATGTAGGGCCTGCGGGTGTGGTAGCGCACCGCCTTGACCGCGGCTTCCACCCCCTCGGTGCCGGAGTTGCCGAAGTAGACCCGGAAGCCGCCGCCGGCGCGCTGGTTCAGGCGCTCTGCCAGCTCCACCTGGGGTTCGGAGGAGAAGTCCGAGAAGCAGACGTGGCTGAAGCGCGCCGCTTGCTTCTGGACGGCCTCCACGACGCGCGGATGGGCGTAGCCGGTGGTGTTCACCGCGATGCCCGCCATCAGGTCGAGGAATAGGTTGCCGTCCACGTCGCGTATCCAGACGCCCTCCCCGGCTTCGGGGACGAAGGGGTAGGGGCGGACGTACGAGGTGGAGAGGATGCGTTCGTCGCGCTCGAGCACTGCCCGGGCGCGCGGGCCGGGCAACGGGGTACGGATTTCGGGACGTTTGGAATCCTTCACGATGACCTCCTGTTCATCTCCTTTAGTCTAATCCCCCGAGGCGCTTGGCCCCGGCCGGTCTTCTCCGCTTCCCTTAACCTTGAACGCTATACTTGTATGGAGAACTGCGAGGAGGAACGCTTTGGAAGCACGTGCGATCGTCGTGACATCGGGCAAAGGGGGCGTGGGCAAGACCACGACCACGGCCAACGTGGGTGCGGCGCTGGCCCGCGAGGGCGAGAAGGTGGCCGTGATCGACGTGGACGTGGGCCTGCGCAACCTGGACGTGGTCATGGGGCTCGAGGGCCGGGTGGTCTTCGACCTGATCGACGTTCTCGAGGGGCGCTGCAAGATGCGCCAGGCCCTCATCCGCGACAAGCGGGTGGAGAACCTCTACCTGCTGCCCGCGTCGCAGACGAAGGACAAGGACGCGCTGGACCCGAAGATCTTTCGCGCGGTGGTGAAGCACCTCCTTGAGGACGAGGGCTTCGATCGCGTGCTCATCGACTCGCCAGCCGGCATCGAGCGCGGTTTCCAGACGGCGGCAGCACCTGCCGAGGGGGCGCTCGTGGTGGTCAACCCCGAGGTGAGCTCGGTGCGCGACGCCGACCGCATCATCGGCATGCTCGAGGCCCAGGGGGTCAGCGAGAATCGCCTCATCGTCAACCGCCTGCGCCCCAAGATGGTCAAGCGCGGGGACATGTTGGGCGTGGACGACGTTCAGGAGATCCTGGGTCTGCCGCTCATCGGCATCGTGCCCGAGGACGAGGCCATCCTCGTTTCCACCAACGTGGGCGAGCCGATCGTGATCCGCAAGGAGCGGACCGCCGCCGGCAAGGAGTTTCGCAACATCGCCCGCCGCATCCGCGGTGAGGACGTGCCGTTTCCCGACCTCGACCCGGCCTTCGGTTTCTGGGGGACGGTGCGCAAGATCTTCGGGGGCCGCTGATGTTCTGGTGGCGTAGGAAGAGCAGCAAGCAGAAGGCCAAGGAGCGGCTCCAGCTCGTGCTGGCCTACGACCGCGCTAAGCTGGCTCCCGGCCAGGTGGAGGCGCTCAAGGCTGACCTGCTCGAGGTGCTCAAGCGCTACTTCCCGACCGAGGACAAGGAGATGGAGATCGCCTTCGAGCAGCGTGGCGAGCGCGTGGTGCTCATCGCCGACATCCCGGTCCGTTCATGATCCGGCGCCTGGACCTGACCCTCTACGACTGGCCCCTGGCGCTCACCACGCTGGGGCTCAACGCTGTGGGGCTCTTCGCCTTGGCCAGCGCCGCGCCCAACCCGCAGCTGTGGAAGATGCAGCTGGTGTGGACGGCGCTGGCGCTCGTGTCGGCCGCGCTGCTCCAGCTTTTGCGCAAGGACACCCTCTACCGCTGGGCTCCCTGGCTCTACCTGGGCGTGCTGGCGTTGCTGGTGGGCGTGCTCTTCCTTGGCCGCGAGGTCAACGGGGCGCGGGCGTGGTTCGTGCTCGGGCCGCTGCGGCTGCAACCCTCCGAGCTGGCCAAGCTCGCCCTCATCCTGGTGCTGGCGCGTTACCTGCACACGCGCCCGCTGGCGAGCTGGCGTGACTACCTGGTGCCGCTCGCGCTCGCCGCCCCGCCAATCCTGCTGACCGCGGTCGAGCCCGACCTGGGGGGCGCTTTGGTGATGGTGGCCATCGTGGCCGGCATCTTCTTCGTGCGCGGCCTGCCCCTGCGGCACCTGCTCCTCGCCGGAGCGCTGGTGGCCGTTCTGGTGCCTACCGTGATCTGGCCCAACCTCAAGCCCTACCAGCAGGAACGGGTGCTGGTGGTGCTCAACCCCGCCCGCGACCCGCTGGGAGCCGGGTTCCAGGTCATCCAGTCCATGATTGCCATTGGCTCCGGCGGCCTCGCGGGTAAGGGATACGGTCAGGGTACACAGGCGCAGCTGGGCTTCATTCCCGAGCGGCAGACCGACTTCATCTTCTCGGTCTGGGCCGAGGAAATGGGCTTCGTGGGGGCGCTGGCGGTGTTGCTGGCCTACGCCGTGCTCTTTTATCGCCTGGGCGTCATGGCCATGGAGGTGCTCCAGGGCGGCGACCGCCTCCTCATCGCCGGCGTGTTGAGCTTTCTCGCCTTCCAGGTGCTGGTCAATGTGGGCGTCACCCTGGGCGTGGCGCCGGTAACGGGCATCACCCTGCCCCTGCTCAGCTATGGGGGCACGAGCCTGCTCACCACCTACCTGGCGCTGGGGCTCGCGCAGCTCGTCTACCGTGACCGCTACGAACCGGTCTGATTTGGCGGAACGGCCCGTAGCCGATAGAGTGGGAACGTGATTGGCTTTTGGATCGGACTCATCGCCGGCAGCTTCGGCGCGCTGGTGGGACTCGGTGGCGGGGTACTCATGGTGCCCATGCTCGTGGGGTGGGCGCGGCTCAGCCAGCACCGGGCCCACGGCACCAGCCTGATGGCCGTGGCGGGTACGGCTATCGTGGGCAGCACCAGCTACGCACTGGGCGGGCACGTGGACTACCTGGCGGCGGGCTTACTTGCGTTGACCGCCATCGCCACCGCTCGCTGGGGGGCGCGTTACACCCAGAAGCTCGAGCCCGCGAGCCTGCGCCGGATCTTTGGCTATTTCCTGATGCTTACGGCCTTCCTGCTGCCCCTTAAGCAGCAATTGCCGCACGTAGCCGACGGCGGCGCGGGCTGGTTGAGCTGGATCGTGCTGCTGCTGTCGGGGGCGCTGGCAGGATTCCTTTCGGGCCTGCTCGGCATCGGCGGGGGCACGGTGATGGTCCCCGCCTTGGTGCTCGGCGCTGGTCTGCCCCAGCAGACCGCGCAGGGTACCGCGCTCCTGGCCATGGTCCTGCCCTCGCTCACGGGCGCCTACACCCACTGGCGGCTGGGGCACGTGGACCGCGCCATCGCCCCCTCGCTGCTCGCGGGTATCGTGCTCGGCGCCTTCCTCGGGGGTCAGGTGGCCCTGGGCATCCCCGAAGGTATACTGAGGTGGATTTTCGCGGCGGTGCTGTTCTGGACTGGCTTGCGCTACGTCGCCCGCCGCCCTAGGAGGGAAGCATGAACCTCGGACCCGTAGAGATCATCCTGATTTTGTTGATCATCCTGCTCCTCTTCGGAGCGAAGAAGCTTCCAGAGCTGGCCCGGGGCCTGGGTCGCTCGGCGAGCGAGTTCAAGAAGGGCCTGAGCGAGGATCAGGACGAGGGCAAGCCGGACGAGAACAAGTGAACGTAGGCGGGCTTAAGAGCGACCTCGATCGCCTTGCCCGCGAAGAGGCGCAGGCGGTCTTGCACATGCCGGGGTAGCAGCACCTCGAGCGTCAGTGCCCCTTCCACCCGCACCGCGTAGACGAGCCCCTTCTTGGCCACCTCCCGCACGACCACCGGAAGACGGTTGCGGGCGAGGCGGTCGGGAAGGGGCCGGTCTGCACGAACGATCATCACTTCTTCCGGGCGGATGCCCCAGTGTACCGCCTGACCCGGGCGGAGGCTCGCACCCCCGAGCGCAAAGAGGCGCACCCCCTCACTCTCGAGCCAGACGCCGTCTTCCTCGCGCTCGAGCACCGTGGCGCGGAAGACGTTGCCAAACCCTACCAGCTGTGCGATCCCGAGCGTGGCGGGACGGGAGAAGACCGTTTCCGGGTCGCCTTGCTGCCGCACCTCGCCGTCCTCCAGTACGGCGAGCGAGTCGCAGCGGGCCGCGACCAGCGGGTCGTGGGTGACGAGCAGGGTGGGCAGCCCTTCCTCGCGCACCAGTCGGGCGATGTCGTCGATGGTGCGGTCGCGGGTGGCGGCGTCGAGGGCGCTCGTGGGTTCGTCGAGGAGGAGCAGATCGGGCTTGCGGGCCAGCGCCCGCGCCAGCGCCACCCGCTGTTGCTGACCGCCGGAGAGCTCCCAGGGGCGGTGGTGGTGGAACTCGGCGAGCCCCACGCGCTCGAGCCAGGCCAGGGCGTGGGTGCGGCGGCGGGGGCCTTTGAGCGCCAGCGCCACGTTCTCGAGCGCGGTCATGTGGGGCACCAGAGCGTAGCCCTGGGGCAGGTAGCCCACCCGCCGCCGCTCCGGAGGAAGTCCGGCGTAGGGCCTGCCCTCTGCGGGCAGCAGCCCGGCGAGGGCGCGCAGCAGGCTTGTCTTTCCCGAGCCCGAGGAGCCCAGCAGGGCGGTGAGCCCCTCGACGCGCAGGTGGGCCTCGAGCTTCAGCGGGTGCCGTAGCCGGTAATCGATCTCCATCGGGCCTCCAGGGTGCGCACGGCTAGGACCAGCACGAACGAGATCGCCACGAAGACGAGCGCGGCACGCTCCGCCGTGGCGAAGTCCAGGGCCTGGACCAGGTCGAAGATGTAGATGCTCGCCACCCGGGTCTCGCCCGGGAGGTTGCCGCCCACCATGAGCACGACGCCGAACTCGCCCAGGGTGTGGGCGAAGGCGAGCAGCGTGCCCGAGAGCAGCCCGGGCCAGATCCAGGGCAGCACCACCCGCCGCCAGCGTGCCCAACGCCCCACGCCCAGCGTGCGCGCCACCTCGAGCACCTCCACGTCCACGGCGGCGAGCGCCTCGCGGTAGGCGGTGAGGGCGAAGGGCAGGCTGAAGATCACCGAGCCCAGCCATATACCTTCGAAGCGAAAGGCCCAGTCGAGCCCGATCCGCCCCAATGCGCCGTCGGGGGAAAGGAGCACGAGCAGGTAGAAGCCGAGCACGGTGGGGGGAAGGGTGAGGGGCAGGAGCAGCACCGCTTCGAGCAGGGGTTTGAAGGGGAAGCGCTTGAAGGCCAGCAAGTAGGCGAGTGGAAGGCCCAGCACGAGCAACGTGAGCGCGGTCAGCGTCGCGAGCTTGAAGGAGAGGAAGAAGGCTTCGGTCACGGGGTGTCGAATCCGTGTTCGCGGAGGATGTGCTGGGCGGTAGGGGAGCCCAGAAAGTCGAAGAAGGCGCGGGCGGCTTTGCCGTCTTGGATCAGGGCGGCCTCCTGCACCAGCGGAGGGTGCATCGAGGCGGGCACGGTCCAGAAGCTCCCGGCCTCGGTCATGGTCGGGCTCATCGCCGCCGAGCGGGCGATGAGCCCGGCGTCGGCACCGTGCAGAACCATCTGGGCCGCTTGCGCGACGTTGCTGGCGTAGACGAGCTGGGGCTCGAGCGCCTCGAACAGCCCAGCGTGCTCGAGCGCCGCCACCGCCGCCTCGCCGTAGGGGGCGTGCTCGGGATTGGCCAGGACTATGCGGCGAATCCGGGGGTCGAGCAGCGCCTCCAGCCCAGTTGGCTCGAGGCCCAGGCGGCGGGGTAGGTAGACCACCAGCCGCCCCACGGCGAAGATGCGGCGTTCGGCGACGCCGTACGTCTCGGCCACGTGGTCCACGTAGCGTGGGCTCGCCGAGAGGAAGACGTCGTAGGGGGCGCCCCGGCGGATCTGCTCGGCCAGCGTACCCGAGGCCGCGTAGCTGACCCCCACGCTCCAGCCGGGGTGCGCCTCCTCGAAGGCGGCCACGACGGCGGGAAGGGCCTGGTTGAGGTTGGCCGCGGCCGCTACCTGCACGTTGACGGCGCGAACCGAGCCCGCTACGAGGGCGAGAACGAGAAGCGCTGCCGTGCGTAGGCCCATGGCCTCATCCTACAAAAAGCGCCCCCGAGCCAGGCCCGGGGGCGCGGGAAAGGGAGGGTTACTCCAGGTCGAGTTTCTGCGCCAGGTCCTGACGCTCCTTGAACACGTCGGTGGGCGTGAGGGCCTTGGCGCGGTACTTGGCTACCTCGTCGGCGGTGAGGGGCTTGAAGTCCTTGGGCAGGAGGTCCTTGTTCCACTCGGTCAGTACGTAGTTGAGGATGGCGGCCACCTGGTCGTTCGAAAGCTGGGCGAACGGCGGCATGAAGCCGTTGTAACTCTTGCCCTGGACGCTGATTTCGCCCTGCAGGCCGAAGACGAGCACGTGGCTCAGGTAGGCGCGGCCATCTTCTTCCTCGACGAAGTGCCCGATCCACTCCGCCAGCGGCGGGAAGACGCCCGGGGTGCCCTGCCCGGTGGCCCCGTGGCAGCTCGCACAGAACTTACCGTAATCGGCCGCCCCGTCGGCGAGCGCCAGGGGGGCGAGTGCCAGGACGGCAACGGTCAGCAGCAGAAACTTACGCATTCGACTCACCTCCACACGGATTATATCAGTTAATCCGAGTAGCTGGGTTGAAATTGCCTCACCGGGCCTTTACCTCGGTCCAGATGCGGTCGTAGAGCCTCAGCGCCTCGCCCACGTCGCGGATGAACTCGAGCTTTTCCCGCACCTCCGGAGGCGGGTAGACCGCGGGGTCGGTGAGCAGCTCGGGGTCGAGGTAGGGCTCGGCTGCCTGCACCGGTGAGGCGTAGTAGTTGTAGTTCGAGATCGCCGCGGCTACCTCGGGCTCGAGGATGTAGTTGAGGAAGGCGTAGGCGTTGTCCAGGTTGGGCGCGCCCGCGGGGACGGCGAAGGCGTCCATCCAGATCGTGCCACCCTCCTTGGGGATTACGTAAACGATGGCTCCATCCTCCTCCTGAACCTGGAAGATGTCGCCCGAGTAGTTGTGCACCACCACGGCGTCGCCCGCGAGCAGGCGGCTGCGCGCTTCCACGCTCCCCGCGAAGCCCAGTCCCCGGTGCTTGGCCGCGATCAGGAGCTGCTTGGCCTCCTCCAGGTGGGCGGGGTCGGTGTCGTTGAGCGAATAGCCCAGGTACTTGAGCGCCGCCCCGATGGTCTCGCGCATCTCGTCGAGCAGCAGGAAGGGGCCGGCGTAGGCGTCGGGGTCGAGGAAGGCGCCCCACGAGTCCACGCCCCCGGGCACCTCGTCGCTGCGGTAGGCCAGGCCGGTGGTGCCCCACTGGTAGGGGACGGAGTAGCGGTTTCCGGGGTCGTAGTCGGGGTCTTGGAACTCGGGGTAGAGGTTGGCCAGGTTGGGCAGCCGGGCGTGGTCGAGCGGCTGGATGAGCCCCGCCCGCGCCATCTCGGCCACGTAGTAGTCGGGCGGCACCACCAGGTCGTACTCGCGCGCGCCGCCGGCCTGCAGTTTGGCCATCATGGCCTCGGGCGCTTCGAAGGTGTCGTAGATGATGCGCACGTCGTAGCGCCGCTCGAACTCGGCGAGCACGTCCTCGGGGATGTACTCCGACCAGTTGAAGATGCGCAGCTCGCCCGCCGCCAGCGCGAGCGGGACCGCCAGCCAGATGAGGACCGCAACCAGGGTTCGTATCACTCGTCTACCTCCTCGTTGACACGCGCTGGACCGCGATGAGGGCCAGCGAGGTGACCAGGATCATCAGGGTGGAAAGGGCGTGGATCTCGGGCGTCACGCCGCGCTTGACGCTCGAGAAGATGTAGATGGGCACGGTGGTGGCGCCGGGCCCGGCGGTAAAGAAGGTGATCACGAAGTCGTCCAGGCTCAGGGTGAAGGCGAGCAGCGCCGCGGCCACCACCCCGGGCCAGATCAGCGGGAAGGTGATCTTCCAAAAGCGCGTCCAGCCGCCCGCGCCCAGGTCGGCGGCCGCCTCCTCCAGGCTGGGGTCGAGCCCGGCGAGCCGGCTCTTGACCACGAGCGTCACGTAGGCCACCTGGAAGGTGACGTGCCCCAGGATGACCGTGGTCAGGCTCAGGTGCAGCGCGTCCACGTACTGCCGCACCCAGGCGAAGAGGAGCAGCAGCGACACCCCCATGACCACGTCGGGGATGACGACGGGCACGTAGAGCAAGAAGAGCAGGGCCCCGCGTCCGAAAAAGCGGTAGCGCGCCAGCCCCAGCGCCAGCAGGGTGCCCAGCACGGTCGAGATGGCGGTCGAGGTAGTGGCCACCACCAGCGAGTTGCGCAGGTAGCTGTGGACGCGGCCGTGCTCGAAGAGCTGGGCGTACCACTTGAGGGTGAAGCCGTGCCAGGCCACACCGTACTTGCTCTCGTTGAAGGAGAGCACGACGATCACCGCGATCGGCAGGTAGAGGAAGAGCAGCACCAGCGCGCCGTGCAGCCCGAGCCAGCGCCGCGCCGTCATACCAGCTCCTCCATGCCGCGCTCGCCGGCCTTGCGGGCGTAGAGCCACAACCCCGCGAGCACCACCCCCATGAGAACGAAGGCGGCGGCCGAGCCGAAGGCCCAGTCGCGCGAGGCCCCAAACTGCTGCTGGATGACGTTGCCGATGAGGACGGTCTTGCCCGCGCCCAGGAGGTCGGAGATGACGAAGGTGCCCACCGCGGGGATGAAGACGAGCAGGATGCCGGCGATGAGGCCGGGCAGCGTCTGCGGAAAAACGGCGTGCCAGAAGCCGGGCACCCGCCCTGCGCCCAGATCGTGGGCTGCTTCGAGCAGGGTCCAGTCGATCTTCTCCACCGAGGCGTAGAGCGGGAGGATCAGAAAAGGCAGGTAGGTGTAGACCGTGCCCACGTAGACCGCCGTCCAGCTGGGGTAGAGCTGCACCGGGTCGAGGCCCAGGTGGCCCAGCACGGCGTTGAGCACGCCCTTGCGTTGGAAGATGACGATCCAGGCGTAGGCGCGGATGAGGAAGTTGGTCCAGAACGGCAGCACCACCAGCAAGAGCAGCAGGTTCTTGCGCGGGCTCTGGGCGATGAAGAAGGCGAAGGGGTAGCCGAGCACGATCGCGACCAGGGTGGTCACCAGCCCCAGAAGCAGGCTGCGTCCGAGGATGTTGAGGTAGAGCAAGTCGAAGCCGCCCGCGTCGAGGCCGAAGAAGCGGCGGTAGTTGTCGAGGGTGAGCGGGCCGGTGAGCCAGCCGTGGGCGTCTCGCTGCAGGAAGGAGGCGTAGAAGATCAGCAGCGTGGGCACGAGGACGAAGAGCACGAGCCAGGCCGCCCCCGGTCCCACCGTGGGCAGGAGTCGCTTCCAGCCGCCGGGTCTACTCATGGATCACGACCAGGTTCTCAGGGGGCAGGTAGGCGACGATCTCCTCGTCGTAGTCGAACTCCTCGTGGCCGGGCTCCTGCACGTCGGCGTTGAGGGTGTAGGCCACCAGCTCGAAGCCGGCGGCGTCGAGGAGGTACTGGTTTTCCGCTCCGGTATAGATAATGTCGTCCACCCGCACCCGCACGCGGTTCGCCGACTCCGCGTCGCGCCGGCGCAGCCGTACCTTTTCGGGGCGGACGGAGAGCGTCACGCGCGTGCCGGCGGTCAGCGTCTCGTTCACGGCCAGGGTGCCCAGGGGGGTTTCGACCCGGCCGCCTTCGAGGGCGGCGCCGGGGATGAGGTTGGAGGTTCCCAGAAACTGGGCCACGAAGCGCGAGGCCGGGCGCTCGTAGAGGTCTTCGGGGTAGCCGAGCTGCTCGATGCGCCCCTCGCGCATCACCGCGATGCGGTCGGACATCACCAGCGCCTCCTCCTGATCGTGGGTGACGTAGACGAAGGTGAGGCCCAGCTCCTCCTGCAGGTTCATCAGCTCCACCTGGAGCTGCTTGCGCAGCTTGTAGTCGAGCGCGCCCAGGGGCTCGTCCAGGAGCAGCACCTTGGGTTCGTTGACGAGGGCGCGGGCCAGGGCCACGCGCTGCTTCTGCCCACCCGAGAGTTCATGCGGGCGCCGGCGCTCGAGCCCCGCAATGTCCACCAGCTCCAGCGCCCAGCCCACGCGCTCGCGCACCTCGCCTTCCGGCAGCCGCTTCATTCGCAGCCCGAAGGCGACGTTGTCGTAGACGTTCATGTGGGGAAAGAGGGCGTAGTTCTGGAAGACCAGGTTCACTGGCCGGCGGTAGGGCGGCACGCCGCGCATATTGCGCCCGGCCAGCACCACCTTGCCAGCGTCGGGCTCCTCGAATCCGGCCAGAATGCGCAGCAGCGTGGTCTTGCCGCAGCCCGAGGGCCCGAGCAGGCTGAAGAACTCACCCGCCTTCACCTCCAGGTCCACCCCGCGCAGCGCCTCGGTGCCCCCGTCATAACGCTTGCGCACCCCGGAGAGCCGAACCAAGGTCTCGCCGCCCGGGGTGCGCGTGCGTTTGCCTTTAAAGAGCTTCCGCTGCTCCAATTCTCAGCTCCCCTCGCAGGGAAAGTCTAAGCGGAGCGGGGGCGAGGCGCAAGGCCCGCGCCTCACGGCACGATCAGGTTGAAGGGCCTCTGCGACAGCGTCAGGGCGAAGCCGGTGAGCCGGTAGCGGACCGTGCTGCTGCCCGTGGCGCGGACGTCGAGGCCGATACGGAAGCCGTCACCGGTGATGAGGTCGAGGTTGGGATCGCCCTGGGCCAGTGAGGCCTCCAGCACCACGGTCTGCGTCGAGCTCGGAGCCAGGGAGGCGGCCGCCTCGGCGAGGGCGACGTCGTTGTTGCCGTCGTAGATGTTGGCGCTGTCGCTTGCCGGAGCCAAGCGGAAGGAGGCCGCGATGTCGAGGGTGCCCGAGCCAGTGTTCTCGAGCTCGATCTCGACACGCACGCCGAAGCCGGTGAGCTGATCGAGAAGGGGTACACTGTTCACCAGATAACCCCCGTCGGGGGTGATGAGGTCATCGTCGGAGTCGGGGAGGTAAACCTCGATCGAGCCAGGAACGGTCACTTCCTGAGAAAGGTCAACTGCATCAAGGAATGAAAGCACGTCCACATCAGCCGTGACAATGGTACGGCCGCTGCAAGCGCTGAGCGCCACGAGCAGGGTTGCGAGTGCGATCAAGCGTTTCATGGTCCCTCCCTAGAAGTGCAGCCCCAGGCTGGCGGCGAGGCCGAAGACGGTCTGGCCGGTGAAGGGGGCGCTGTGGGTTGTTAGGGCGAGGTCCAGGCTCGCGGGCCCAAAGAGCGCTCCGGCGCCCAGGCCTACCTGGAAGCCGTTTTCGTAGCCGAGCCCACCGCGCAGGCGGAAGATCTCGTAGCGGTACTCGAGCCCGGCGTGAGCGCTCATGCCCCCGCCGGCATAGCCCAGGTCGGCGCCGTAGAGCACGTCCCCGACCTCGAGCGGTTGCACGTAAGCGGCGTTGGCGTAGACTTTGGGGGCGAAGCCCGAGCGCGTGACCGTCTCGGGGGTATCGTTCACCACGTTGCCGCTAGCGTCGGTGATTCGCCGCTGCCCGCTCCAGGTCTCGAAACTGTAGAGGTTGCGCAGGCCAAGCCCGTAGGTGCCCCCGGCGTAGTCGAGGACCAGACCGAAGTCGAGCTTCGCGCCCGCGCCGTAGCCGCTGCCCGGGTAGACGTAGAAGACGTTGGTAGTGTAGCCCACCGTACCCGGAACGCCGTTTGCGTCGGTGGTGGTGCTGGCGGTGAGGGTGGCGTCGCTGTAGTAGAGGCCGTAGAAGCCTTGCACTTGGGCGCCCAGGTAGAGGGTGCCGTCGAGACCGGGAATGGGGGGCAGCCCGGTGGCGTAGCCCAGGTCGAGCGTAAGACCGCCCGCGGCCCGGCCGGTGAGGTCGAGGGTGTAGGTGGTGTTGGCCTGGAGGCTGCCGCTGGCGAGGTCGGCGAGAAGCTGGTCGTCAGGATTCACGCCGAGACCGCCGGTCTCGAAGAAGACGCCGGTGGCTAGCCGCAGGCCCGGAATCCCGGTGGGCACGTTGAACTGGAGCAACGGGTTGCGCGTGGTACCGGCGACGCTGCCGCCTCCGTTGCTCTCGTAGGCCGTGAGGTCGAAAGGATTGCCCGCGCCGTCGGTGATCTGGATGCCGTCCGCGCTCACGTGGAAGACGATCTCATCAGGGCTGGTCGGCGGGTTGACGAGGAGCTCGAAGGGGTGACTGAGCTGATCGTAGAAGGCGAGCAGATCGAAGTTGGCCTTGAAGGTGGCTGGGTCGGTGAAGTAGTAGACCGGGCTGGTGCTGGGCCTTAGGGCCAGGTTGATGAGCCCGAGCGGTAGCGCCATCCCGCCGTCGGCGCCGTAGCGGTCAGCGGGGTAAGCGCCGTAGGCGGGGTTCAGGCTGGCCGCCCACGGCCCCGGCAGCACCACGCCGCCCATGCCGGTGCTGCGAACCCCTTGCGCGAACGCGGCGCTTAGAAGGAGTGCGAGCAGGATCGTTGTCGGTCGCTTCATTCTTACCTCCCGTGACGGTTTTCCAACCCAATCATAGCGGCCCGTTCTCCCGGGGTACACCCTGCAATGGGGGTCTAGACGCGGGGCGTGGTGCCGGTGCGCAGATGGGCCAGGTGGGTCAGGGCCACGGCCAGGGCATCGGCGGCGTGGCTGCTCTCGGGGGTACGTTTCAGCCCCAGCAGCGCCCGCACCATGAAGGCCACCTGGCGCTTGTCGGCGTGGCCCGTGCCCACGAGGGCGCGTTTGACCTCCATGGGGCCGTACTGGAAGACCTCGAGCCCGGCTTGGCCCGCGGCCAGGAAGACCGCGCCCATGGCCCAGCCCACCTTGTAGGCGAGCTCGTTTTGCCGGTAGAAGAACTGGGCCTCCACCGCCAGCGCCTCGGGGCGGTGGGCAGCGATGGCGCTCGTGACCGCCTCGTAGATGGCGCCGACCCGCGCCGCGGCCGGGTCGCCGTGGCGGGTGCGCACGAGCTCGGCGTGCACGAAATGGGCCTGGGCGCCGTCGCCTTCGACGACACCCAGGCCCAGGTTGCTGATGCCGGGGTCGATGCCCAGGACGATCATGGCTCAGGCCACGACGCCTTCCAGGTCAAGGTTAGAGTGCACGGTCTGCACGTCGTCGAGGTCTTCGAGGGCCTCGATCATCCGCAGCACCTTCTGCGCCTCCTCGGGCGGGAGCGCGGTGGTGTTCTGCGGGATCATGGTGATCTCCACCGCGTCGGGTTTGAAACCGGCCTCCTCAAGCGTCCGCGCCACCGCGTAGACCTCGGTGGGGTCAGTGTAGACCTCGAGTACGCCGTCCGATTCCTCCAGGTCGAGGGCGCCGGCCTCGATGGCGGCCTCCTGGGCCGCTTCGCTGGTGTCGCCGAGAACGATCATGCCTTTACGCTCGAACTGCCAGGCCACCGCGCCGCTCGCGCCCAGCGAGCCGCCGTGCTTGCTGAAGATGTGGCGCACCTCGCCGGCGGTGCGGTTGCGGTTGTCGGTGAGCGCGAAGACGAGCAGGGCCACCCCGCCGGGGGCGTAGCCTTCGTAGACGATTTCTTCGTACTTCGTCGCCCCCTCGCCCTCGCCGCGCAGTTTGGCGAGCAGGCGTTCGATGTTGTCGGTGGGCACGTCGTCGCGTTTGGCGGCCTCGATGGCGTTGCGGAGTTGCACGTTGCCTGCGGGGTCCGGCCCGCCGCCGGCGCGGGCCGCCGCGGCGATGGCGCGCAGGTGCTTGGTGATCAGCTTGCCGCGCTTGGCGTCGTTGGCCGCCTTCTTGCGTTTGATCTGGGCCCATTTGCTATGTCCAGCCATGCATCACCTCGTTTTCCATGCCCATTATAGGGCGCGCGTGATAGCCTGAATCTAAGATGAAAGCCCTCGTCAAGGAAACTCCCGCGCCCGGACTGAGCCTGCGCGACGTACCCGTGCGCGAACCCGGCCCCGGCGAGATCCTGGTACGCATCAAGGTTGCCTCGATCTGCGGCACCGACCTTCACATCTGGCGATGGGACCACTGGGCCGCCGGCCGGCTCAGACCTCCGGTGATCACCGGGCACGAGTTCGCCGGCGTGGTGGAGGCGGTGGGCCCGGGCGTGACCACGCCGCGGGTGGGCGACCACGTGAGCCTGGAGAGTCACGTCGTCTGCCACACCTGCTACCAGTGCCGCACCGGCAAGGGGCACATCTGCCAGAACACCCGCATCCTCGGCGTCGATACCGACGGCGGCTTCGCCGAGTATGCCACCGTGCCCGCGGAGAACGCCTGGGTCAACCCGCCCGACCTACCCTGGGAGGTAGCGGCGGTGCTCGAGCCCTTCGGCAACGCCGTCCACACCGTCTACTCGGGGGTGGGGGTCGAGGGCAAGAGCGTCCTCGTCACCGGCGCAGGGCCCATCGGTCTCATGGCCATTGCGGTGGCGCGGGCCAGCGGGGCCACGCTGGTGGTGGCCACTGATCTGCAGCCCTACCGGCTCGAGTTCGCGCGGCGCATGGGCGCCGACCGGGTGGTGAACGTACGTGAGGAGGATCCGGTGGAGGTCGTGCGCGAGCTCACCGGCGGCCAGGGGGTGGAGGTGCTGGTCGAGTTCTCGGGCAACGAGCGGGCCATCCACCAGGGGCTCCAGGCCCTGATGCCGGGTGGCGAGGCGCGCATTCTGGGCATCCCCTCCGACCCCATCCGCTTCGACCTCGCGGGCGAGCTGGTGATGCGCGGCATCACCGCCGTGGGCATCGCCGGCCGCCGCCTCTACGAGACCTGGTACCAGGGCAGCGGCCTCATCTACAGCGGCCGGGTGGACCTCGAGCCGCTCATCACCCACCGCTTTGCGATGCGTGATTATGCAGAGGCCTTCGAGCTGCTCGAGCGCGGCGAGGGCGTGAAAGCCGTGCTCTATCCCGACGCCTAGCTTTCCCCTCGTTGCGCTTGCTTTGCTGCGGGGGAAGGGACTGGCGGCCTTGCTGAATAATTATTGATCTGCGTAAACTTAGGGCATGGAGCGTACTTTGCCCTTTCGCTGGGACGACGACGCGCGTACGCTGTGGCTCATCGATCAGCGGCGCCTGCCCGACGAGGAAGTTTGGGTGCCCCTCACGAGCGCCCACGACACCGCCGAGGCGATTCGCGACATGGTGGTGCGCGGCGCGCCGGCCATCGGCGTGACCGCCGCCTACGGCATGGTGCTGGCCCACCTGGCGGGGGAGGACCTGGACGAGGCCGAGCGCGCTCTAGCCGAGAGCCGGCCCACGGCGGTGAACCTTTTCCACGCGCTCGAGCGCATGCGCCCCCACAAGGGCGACCTCGAGGCCAGCCTGGCCGAGGCCCGCGCCATCTGGCGCGAGGTCGAGCGTACCGAGAAGGCCATCAGCGAGCACGGCGCGCGTGTGCTCAAGGGCCAGGTGCTCACCCACTGCAACACCGGCCCCATCGCCACCGGCGGCTACGGCACCGCCATCGGCGCCATCGTGGAGGCCTACCGCCAGGGGCGCATCAGCCACGTCTGGGTGGACGAAACCCGGCCCTACCTCCAGGGCGCGCGTCTGACCGCCTGGGAGCTGCAGAAGGCGGGCGTACCCGCCACGCTCATCAGCGACAACATGGCCGCCCACTTCATGAAGCTGGGCGAGGTGAACCAGGTGATCGTGGGCGTGGACCGCATGGCCATGAACGGTGACTTCGCCAACAAGATCGGCACCTACGGCCTGGCGGTGCTGGCCCACCACCACGGCATCCCCTTCTACCCGGCCCTGCCGCTTTCCTCGGTGGATCCGAAGCTGGCCGACGGCTCGGCCATTCCTATCGAAGAGCGCAGCGCTGAGGAGGTGACCCACCTGCGCGGCGTGCCCATCGCGCCCGCGGGCTTTCCCGCCCGGCATCCCGCCTTCGACGTGACGCTGCATACGTTGGTAACGGGCATCGTGACCGAAAAAGGGGTGATCTACCCACCCTTTGACGAGGGGCTGGAGAGTGCGCTGGCTTCGGATTGAACCGGTGTTGGGGCTCACCTGTCCCCTTTGTGGCGCGCCGCTGGACCGGCCCGGGATTTGCGGGCATTGCGCGGCGTCCCTGCGCGCTGCGCGGCGGCACAATCTGGTTTACCTAGGGGGTTACCGGGAGTTCCGCAAGGTCGTGCGCACGCTCAAGTTTCGTGGTGGGAGAGCCCTGTTGCTGCCGCTCGCGCGCGCCCTGGCCGAGGGGGTGCGCGAGGCCGGCTGGGACGTTGAAGCGGTGACCGCGGTGCCCACGACCTGGTGGCGGATGTGGCGTCGTGGCTACAACGATGCCGAGCTTTTGGGCTGGGCAGTCGCACGCGAGCTGGGCGTGCCCTACCGCCGGGTGCTGGGGCGGCGCTATTTCCGCAGCCAAACCCGTCGGCGCGCCGACCTTCGCGCCAGCCTGCCGGCGGGGGTCTTTTTCCTACGGCGCGAGCTCTCCGAGCGCCGCTGGCTATTGGTGGACGACGTCTGGACTACCGGAGCCACCTTCCGCGCCGTCGAGCGCGCCCTACGTGCCGGGGGCGCGGAGGCGGTTTGGGGAGCGGTTATCGCGGCGCGCGGTTCCTAGCTGCTAAGCTGAAGCTAACGGGGGAGGGGGTCGTGGGTCGCATCCGCAGGCTGGAATCCTTGCTCGAACACATCGAGGCCGGGCGCTACCGCCTCGGCCCGCACGTGGCCCGGCACATGTTGCAAGAGGGCTTCACCGAGCGCGACCTGCTGATGGCGTTGCGCTGGGGACGCGAGCTCGCCGTCTACCCCGAAGACGAGCGCATGCTCGTGCTTGGCTACATGGTCTTCGGCCCGCGCCTCAAGCTGCCACTGCACGTGGTGCTCGAGTACACGCGGCCCCGCTGGGTGGACGTGGTAACCGCCTTCATTCCCGATCGGCCCTACCACGTCTACTCGCGCGCGCGGCTGGCGGCGCTCATCCGCTTTGACGGGGCGCGCGAGGAGCTTGAGTGGTCGGGTCCGGAGGGTCGCAAGAACAGCCCGCCGCGCGAGGCAGCGGGCTGAGGGGCCGACGAGCTGCGTCAGCGCTTTTCCACTTCGAAGTCTGCGTTGATCCAGGCGGTGATGCCGCCCTGGAGGTTCTTCACGTTTTTGTAGCCGAGCGCCTTCAGGTAGGTGAGGGCGTACTGCCCGCGCGCGCCCGCCTTGCAGTAGACCAGGACGGGCTTGTTGAGCGGTGGCAGCTCCGCCAGATGCTGCTCGAGCTCGGTCAGCGGGATTGTGACCGCGCCTGGGATCACGCCGGTTTCATCCCATTCCTTGGGCGTGCGCACGTCGAGGATGAAGGGATTCACCTCGTCGATGAAATCGGCCGCCTTGTCCGGGGTTATGAAGCCCCAGCCCTGGGTGCTGACCTCGGTGATCACCTGGAAGACCACCTTGGCCGCCTCCGTTTCCACGACCTGCGCCTGGGCCACGATCCCGAGGGAGAGGATCCCGATCATGCTTGCGATCAGCCACTTCTTCATGGTTCACCTCCACGATTGCTCAGGGGCGACTGGCCCCTAGAAGCCATGGGTCAATAGGGTGTGTTGCCCTGCCTCCACGATCCAGCTGCGCAGCAGGACGGTGGCGACGATGGCGCAGCCACCCGCCAGGTAGGGGTTCTTGCGGGCCCAGATGGCCGCGACCGCGAGCAGCACGGTAGCCGCGGCGAAGGTGCCCGCGCCTTCGAGCCACTGGGCAAAGGCCGTTTGCTGGGCGGCGTTGCCGAAGCGCAGTGCCAGCGGGTAGAGCACGGTAAGTATTAGCGAGACCAGCGCCGCGACCTGCAGCCAGGGGGCGACCTCGGCCGCGGGTCGCAACCAGGCGAGCAAGCCCAGCGCCAGCAGCAGGCCGGTGGCGGGGAAGAGGGCGAGCAGCAGGTGGTCCCACAGCGGCCGCGCGGCGTTGACCGCGAGGGCGTAGCCTGGGTAGAGGAGCACCACCGCGCTGCTCAGCGCGAGCAGCCCCGCCCACAGGCGCTCGCCGCGCGCGCCCAGGGCGAGCAGCAAAAGCAGCAGCGCCGAGGCGGCGAGCCCCCAGGCGCCCCACCAGATGGGCGCGCTGGGCTTGAAACTGAGGAAGAGCCAGAGATGGGTCAGGCGGAAGCGCGCGGGCGACTCGGCCCAAAGCATGAGGAGATCGAGGGCGATGAAGGCCAGGGCCAGCCAGGCGAGTCGGCGGGCGCTGGGATCTTTTCGCAATGCCCGCAGCGCCACGTAGAAGGCCGTACCCCCGGCGAGGGCCACGAGGGCGAAGTGCACCGGCGTGGTCCAGTGCCAGAAGGGCTCGGCGTTGGGCAGGCCGTAAAAGGTCGTCATGCGTCCACCTCCTTACCGGTGTCGCGCAGTCCGGTGCGCGCCGGGGTGTTCAGGTAGAAGAGCTTGGGCGCGGTGCCCTGCTCGGGCTTGAGCACGTCTACCCGCCGGGCGCGCTCGAGCGCGGCGTGGATGGGGCTTTCGGGATCGTCGAGGTCGCCGAAGACGCGGCAGCCGGTGGGGCAGGTTTCCACGCAGGCGGGCTCGCGCCCCTCGCGCACGCGGTGGGCGCAGAAGGTGCACTTGTCCACGTAGCCCGCCGGGTTCATGAAGCGCGCGTCGTAGGGGCAGGCGGCGATGCAGGCGCCGCAGGCGATGCATCGCTCGGCGCGCACCAGCACCAGGCCGTCTTCGCTCTTGTAGCTCGCCCCGGTGGGGCAGACGGGCACGCAGGGCGGGCGTTCGCAGTGTAGGCACTGCTCGGGGCGGTACTCCACGGTGAGTTCGGGGAAGCGGCCAAGTTCGCGCTCACGGATCCATAGCCGCTGATGTCCCGGCGGCACCTCGTTTTCGAGGACGCAGGCGACGGCGCAGGCGGCGCAGCCCACGCACGCTTCCAGGTCGATGACCATGGCGTAGCGCGCCATCTAGAGCCTCCTTTCGCGGGCGAGCTGCCCGATCCGCTTGAGCTTGGGTCTGGGAGCGCCCGGCACGATCTTGACGAAGTTGTTGTGCAGCGCCGCGCCCCCGGAGATGGGGTCGAGGAGGTAGCGCGTCTGCAGGGCGTTGTCCGAGGCGCCGCGGCCGTAGGCCAGGCGCAGCCCCCGCCCCTTGTGGCCAAAGCCGTGCACCAGGTAGACGCAGTCACGGCGAATGCGCTCGGTGAGCCGGACCCGCACCGGCCCCTCGCGTACGCCGGCGTCGTTCTCCAGCCAGACGTACTCGCCCTGCGCCAGCCCCAGCCGCTTGCCCTCGGCCCGGTTTAGCCAGACCTCGTTGGTGCCCTTGAGCTCCATCAGCACCCAGTTGTTCTGCGTCTTGGCGAAGCTGTGAACCGGGCTGCGGCCGTAAAGCAGACGGTAAAAGCCCTCGGGCACCGGCATCGGCGGGGTGTAGTCGGGAAGCGGGGCGAGGCCGTGTTCGGCAAAGGTCTGGGAGTAGAGCTCGATCTTGCCCGAGGGGGTGCCGAAGGGATTGCGGCGGCGACGTTCCCAGCCCTTCAGGTAGGGGCGGCCGCGCTGGACCAGGGTGCCCTTCTGCTTCATTTCTTCGAGGCTCGAGCCGATGAGCTGAAGGCGGGTGTCCAGGTAATCCTCGATGTTCTTCCACGGGAAGTATTTCTCGAGCCCCAGGCGCAGCCCCAGCTCGCGGGCGATCCACCAGCCCGGCTTGGTGTCCCACAGGGGCTCGACCGCGGGCTGGCGCAGCTCGATAAAGGGGGTTTTGTGGGCGATGGCGACCAGGTCGTCGTAGCGCTCGAGGTAGGTGCACTCGGGCAGGATCACGTCGGCCCACATCACGTGCTCCATCGGCAGCACGTCAATGGCAACGTAGAGGTTTAGTTTCTTTAGCGCCTCTTTGGTCCGCAGAACGTTAGGGATGGAGTGGAAGAGGTTGGTGCCATAGCAGACGAGGCCGCGGATGGGGTAGGGCTCGCCGGTGATCATCGGCTCGATAAGTTCCTGAATGGCCGTTGTCTTGGCGAAGAACTTGCCCTTGTCGGCCCGGGGCTTGAAGCCTTCGGGCACCTCCTCCTCGCCCCCCGACGAGCCGCTGCAGCCGCCGGCCGCGGGCTCGAGCGGGAAGGGCGGGTGGGGGTACTTTTCCAGGTAGGGCGGCTTGGCCAGGTAGAAGCCGCCGGGCATGCCGTAGTTGCCGAGCAGCGCGTTCAGGATGTAAACCGCGCGCATCCGCTGGGTGTCGTCGCCGTACCAGACGGTGTGTCGCCCCGGCGGCAGCACCGCCCGCGGCGCGGCCGCGGCCATTTCGCGGGCGACGGCGTGGATCGTGCCGGCCGGGATCTCGGTGATCTTTTCGGCCCACTCGGGGGTGTGCTTGTTGCTGTGGACGGCCAGCTGCTCGAAGCCGACGGTGTACTTCTGCACGTAGTCGCGGTCGTAGAGGTTCTCCTTGATGAGGACGTGGATCCAGGCGAGCAAAAGCGCCAGGTCGGTGCCGGGCTTGATGGGCAGCCAGCGGTGGGCCTTGGAGGCGGCGGTGGAGAAGCGCGGGTCCACCACCACCAGCTTGGCGCCGCGCCGGAGGGCTTCGGAAAAGTCCTGGAGCTGGGTGTTGTGGGTGTCCTCGCCGATGTGGTGGCCGATGAGGACGATGTAGCGGCTCTCGGTCCAGTCCACCGGCTCGTGGCCGCCGATGGGACGGCCGAAGGTCCACTGGCTCGCGGTCTCGCGTGGCGCGGTGCAGATGCTCACCGCCGGCTTGGCGGCGTTGGGGCTGCCCCAGGCCGCGGGCAGGTACTCCACGAACCAGGTGTCGCCGCTGCCGTGGCCGAACCAGGCGACGGCCTCGGGGCCGTATTGCTCCTTGATCTTCAGCATCCGCTCGGCCACGTAGTCGAGGGCCTCTTCCCAGCTGGCTTCGCGGTATTTGCCCTCGCCGCGCTCGCTGCCCTCTACCCGAATCAGCGGTCGCTTGAGGCGGTCGGGGTCGTAGAGCTGGGCCACGCCCGCCTGGCCGCGCGGGCAGAGGCGGCCGCGCGACTTGGGGTTGTCCTTCTGGCCGTCGATCTTGCGGACCTTGCCGCCTTCCACTCTGACCGCGATGCCACACTTCCAGAAGCAGTTCTCGCAGTAGGAGAGCACCGTGCGGACCTCGCCTTCGTACCACTTGCGGGGGACGGCCCATGGCGGGCGCACGGCGCGGGCGCGGCCGACCTGGGTGATCGCCCCCACGCTGGCCGCGCTCAGGGTGAGGAACCGCCTACGACTTAGCTTCATCTTCTGCCTCCAGTACCCGTTCCAGTGCGGTGCAGATGGCGCCGTAGAAGCCCGTAGGGTCTTCGGCGCGGACGGTCTCGGCGTAGCGGTCGAGCCAGGGTTTGAGGTAGCCCAGCGCCAGCTTGCGAGCGGCCTCGGGCTGCGTCGGCTCGAGCAGCGCGATGGCCTCCCCGATTGCCGCCAGGTGGTCGGGGAGCTCGGTCCAGGCGTCGTTCACCTCGAGGCCGTGCTCGGCGTAGAAGGCCTGCAGCGCCTCCTGCGCCTCGCCCATGAGGTGGCCGTCGAGGGCGTAGCCGGCGTAGGGCGGGGCAGGCAGCCCCGATGGGTTGGCCACGAAGAGGTGGGTGTAGGCGGCCTGGAGCTCGGATAGGGGCGGCTTGGGGAGGTGCGGGGGCTCCAGGTTGCGGCTGCGGGCGAGGGCCGCGAGCGCCTGCTCGAGCCGCCCACTGGCGAGGTCGCCCTCGAGCGCCTTGCCCGGCGAGCGGAAGGTGGCGGCGGTTATCAGGCCGATCCACTCCATGCAGCCTCCTCAGCTGCAGCATGGCTGTTCGTGGATTTATTCACGACCGCTGCTGGCCTACGCGCCTGTCGGCCCGGTGCCTACGACCCCCGTCCTAGGAAAAACCTATAGTCGATCTCGCCCAGCAGGCCGTGCTCGCGCGCCCAGCGGGCGATGGCGTGCCGGTCGATGCCCAGCTTGGCGAGCGCGCGCTGTTTGTAGGTGGCCGTAGTCTTGGGGCTGATGCCCAGCTCGGCGGCGACGCGCTTGAGCTCGAGCCCCCGCGCCAGCCCCACCAGCACGTCGCGCTCGCGCCGCGAGAGCACCTCGGGCCCCGGCTCGCCCACGTACTCCGCCAGCGCCGCGGCGAGGGCGGGCTCGAGGTAGCGCTCGCCCCGCGCCAGTGCCTCGAGCGCGTCGAGCAGCGCTACGTCGACCGCGCGCTTGCTTAGGTAGCCGCTCGCCCCGCGCTTGAAGGCCTCGCTTAGGTAGGCCGGCTCCTCGTGCATCGAGAGCACCAGCACCCGCGCCTGCCGCGCGAGCTCGGGCAGGGCCTCGAGGCCGCTCATGCCCGGCAGGTTGAGGTCGAGCAGGTAGACCTCGGGCGTCGCATTCGCCGCCAGCGCCTCCTCGGCGCGGCTGTACTCGGCCACGACCTCGTGACCGCTGCTTTCGAGCAGCAGCCGCAGCCCGCTGCGGACGATGGCGTGGTCTTCAATCAGCGCGACCTTCAAGTGGCACCTCCACCCGGATGCGCGTGCCCCGGCCTAGTATGCTCTCGACCTCGAAGCGGCCTTCCAGCTGCTCCGCCCGCTCGCGCATGCCGGCGAGGCCCAGCGAGGGGCGGGTTCGGTCGGGTGCGAAGCCGCGGCCGTCGTCCTCGATGGCGAGGACGAGCCGGTCCGCTTCAGGGGCGAGGCGCACCCGCACCCGGCGGGCCTGGGCGTGGCGGGCGACGTTGGTGAGGGCTTCCTGGGCGATGCGGAAAAGGGCCACCTGGGTGGCCGGGTCCAGGCGCGGCGGGGTGATCTCGGCCTCGACCTTGAGCCCGGTGCGGGTGGCGAACTCGCGCAGGTGGCGCTCGAGTGCTCGCTCCAGCCCCAGGTCGTCCAGGGCGGCGGGCCGCAGCTCGCGCGAGAGGCGCCGCACCTCGTCGAGGGCCTGGCCCAGGGCCTTGCGCACCTCCACCAGTTGCGCGGGGTCGCGCTCGGCGAGCCGCAGCGCCAGCAAGGCGCCGGTCAGCACCCCGCCCACCTCGTCGTGCAGTGCCTGGCCCACCCGGCGGCGCTCCTCTTCCTGGGCGCCCATCCACTTGCGCAAGAGCCGCACCCGCTGCTCCTCGCGCCGCTCCAGCTCGTCGACCAGCTCGGCGTGGTCGAGCGCCAGCGCGGTCATGTGCCCCACCGCGCTCAAGAAGCAGCCGTCGGGCTCGTCCGCGTCCTCGGCTAGGCTGAGGCCGTAGACGCCGCGCACCTGGCCGCGCAGCTGCACCGGCAGCGCCACCAGCCGCCCTTCGCGCACGGCCCGGCCCGAGGCCGCGGCCTCGGGCGCGAGGCCTTCCAGGCGGTCCTTGAGCGGGCAGCTCCCCTGGCAGCCGCGCACCACCTCGAGCTCGAGCGTGCCCTGCTGTATGCGGTAGGCCTCGCCGCAGAGCGCTTTGGTGGTCTCCACCAGCGCGGCGATGCCCCGCGCCAGCACCTCGCCGGGGTCGAGCGTGGCGGCCATGGCCGCCGCCACCTGGCTCAGCGCCGAGAGGTGGCTGTCCGGCGGACAGGCGTCCAGTGTCCGGTCGTGGACCATCCCTACCAGATTAGCTGACCCCAACCGGCAACGCTAAAGACGAAAATACCGCCGCGCCGCTTCGAGGTCGCGGCCGATCTGTTCGCGCAGATCTTCGAGCGAGTCGAAGCGCTGCTCCTCGCGCAGGCGCTTCAAGAAGGTCACCCGCAGCTCGTGGCCGTAGAGCTCGCCGCTAAAGCCGATGAGGTGCGCCTCGAAGCGAAGCTCGCGGCCGTCGACGGTGGGGCGGGTGCCCACGTTCACCACCGCGGGAAAGCGGCCGGCAGGCGCTTCGGCCTCGGCGGTGAAGACGCCCCGGGGCAGCACCTTGGCGGGGATCGTCTCGATGTTGGCGGTGGCAAAGCCCAGCCTGCGCCCGAGTTGCTTGCCCTGGAGGACCAGCCCGCGCGCTCCGTAGGGGCGGCCCAGCAGATGGCGTGCGGCCTCGACGTCGCCCCGTTCGAGCAGCTCGCGAATGCGCGTGCTCTTCACCGGCTCGCCGCCGAGATGTAAGAGCGGCACGGTCTCGGTGGGGGCCACGGCCTCAAGGTGTTCGGGGCGGCCGCTGCGCCCGCGCCCGAAGGCGAAGTCCTCGCCCACGACGATCCGGCCCGCCTCGAGCCGGCGCAGGTCGTCCAGAAAGGCTTCGCGGTCGCGAGCGGCGAAGGCCTCGTCGAAGGGTACGGCCAGGGTCACGTCCACCCCCGCCTCGCGCAGCTGGTCCAGTTTCTCGCTGAGGGTCGAGAGCATGCCCACGCGCCGTACGAAGACCTTGGTGGGCGGGTCGAAGGTGTAGACGAGAAGCGGCCAGCCGGCCTCCTCGGCCCGCGCTCGGGCGCGGGCGAGCAGGCTCTGGTGGCCCAGGTGCACGCCGTCGAAGGAGCCGACGGCGACCACCTTGGGACCCGGCGGTACGTCCTCGACGCTGGCGCTGATGATCACGCGGCGCCCTCCGCGAAGAGCAGGCCCGCCAGGGTGGGGGCGCTGATGGCCACCCGACCCACGCGCGCGGCGGCGAGCACCTCGCCGGCCGGCTTCCAGACGAGCTCGAGCTCCTCGTCTTCGTCGGGCGTGCCCGCGGCGGGCACGGGGTCGTGCACCCGGAAGAGGTGGGTCTTCTCGTCGGTGAAGCCGGGACTGACGTAGAACTCGGCCAATTTTTCCAGCCGCCCGCTAAGCTGCACCTCTTCGGCGAGCTCACGCAGGGCCGCTTTCTCTGGCCGCTCGCCGGGCTCGATCAGGCCGGCGGGGATCTCGAGGGTGTGAGCGCGCACCGCCGGCCGGTACTGCCGCACGAAGAGCACGCCCCTTGCGGGGTCCTGCACCAGCAGGGCCACCGCGTCCTTGTGTTCCACGATTTCCCAGTGTTCGTCCTCGAGGGCGAGGGAGAGGATCTTACCGCGGTAAAGGTAGCGCCTCACGCACCCAGTATAGGCGGTAGGCTAGGGCCATGCTGATCGTGGGCGAGATCTGGACCTTCGATGGCGACGGCCCGCGCGCGGGCGCGGTCTACCTCGAGGGCGGCCGCGTCGCGGACGTGGGCGAGGCGGAGGCGCTGCGCGCGCGCTACCCCGGGGCGCGCCGCCTTTCCTTCGAGCGCGTGACGCCGGGGCTGCACGACGCTCACGTGCATCCGCTCTACTGGGGTGAGGCGCTCGCGGCGCTCGATCTGCGCGACGAGCGAGATCCCCGGCGCGTCGCCGCGGCGGTGCGCGCCGAGGCCGCCCGGCGGCCCCGGGGCAGCTGGATTCGTGGCGGCGGTTACGCCTTCGACGCCTACCCCGACCGCGCCCTGCTCGACGAGGCTGCCCCCGACCACCCGGTCTTCCTCGAGTCGCGCGACCTCCACAGCGCCTGGGCCAACGCCGCCGCCCTCGCCGCTGCAGGGGTGGACGCCCGCACCCCTGACCCGCCCGGCGGCCGCGTCTTGCGACGGGCGGATGGCGAGCCTACCGGCTTCATGCTCGAGCACGCGACCTGGCTCGTGCGCCGAGTCCTGCCCCCACCCACGGTGGACGACTTGCGCCGCGGCCTGGACGACCTGGCCCGGCGCGGCTACGTAGCGGCGCACGCGATGGGCGACCTCCCGCCCGAGGCCACCGAATGGGTGCGGCGGATGGCCGCGGACGGCGCGCTGCCCCTGCGCCTCGCCTGGACACTGCCGAAGCGCGTATGGCGCTCCTGGAGGCCGGAAAAGATAGGGGAACAACTTCACGTATTCGGGGTCAAGTTCTTCGCCGACGGGGCGCTGACGAGCCGCACCGCTTGGATGAAGATCCCCTATCCGGAGGGTGGCCATGGCATGCCGCTCGACGACCCGCGCGCCCATGACGAGGAGGTGGCCGCGGTTCTGGATGCAGGCTTTGTGGCCGCGTGGCACGCCATCGGTACCCGTGCGGTGCACGAACTGTTGAACCTCGCCGACCGGCTGGAAGCGCGCGGCCTGCCCGCGCGCGCCCGCCTGCGCATCGAGCACGCCCAGCACGTAGACGACGCCGACCTGCCGCGCCTCGCGGGTCGCACGCTCTCGCTGCAGCCCAGGCACGCGCACGACGACCGGGCGGCGCTCGGGGCGCTGGGCGGTGAGCCGCGGCGCACCGCCTACCGCTGGGCCGAGTTCGCCCGCCTGCCGGGGGTGCGCCTGCTCTTCGGCTCCGACGCGCCGGTGGCCGTGCCCGACGCCGCGGCCGGTCTGCAGGCGGCGACGCGCCACCCGCTCGGACGGGCGGGGCTCACCGGGGAGGCGGCCCTCGCGGCCTACGTCCACACCTCGGCGGTGGCGCTGGGCTGGCACGAGGAGCCGGCTTTCTGGGGCCGCATCGCGCCCGGCGCGCGCGCGGCGTTGACCCTCTGGGAACACGGCGAACCGGTGGCGCGGGTTTGGAACGGCGTCGTCGAGCCCGTCCAGTGAACGTAAAACCCTCCGTACGACCCGTATCTTGAAGCACCGGAGGTCGTAACGGGTGCACTTCTTGGACCTATGGCGTGCGAAGCTCGACGAGGGGGAGGACCTGGCCGCCCTCTGGGACGCGCTGCGCGAGCGTTACGGTTTCGAGTCAGCGCGCGTCTTCTTGCTGCAGGGCGGCAGCAGCTTCCTCGCCTACGCCTCGAGCGGCGATATCGAGGCGACCGAGCTGATCCTTGCCGGCCGCTCGCCCTACGAGGGGGTGGTGGGGGCGGCGATCCGCCTGGGCGAGCCCCTGGAGGTGCTCGACTACGCCCGGCACCCGCAGTCCATCCCTGAGCGCATCGGTTATGTGCGCAGCCTGGTGGTCCTGCCCCTGCGGCACGCTGGTGAGGACCTGGGGTCCTCTGGCGTGACGGCTGGATGAAGGGCGCGTTGCTGGTTCCGTTGGGCAACGGCTTCCTCTGGGTGGCGAGCGAGCGCGGATTCACCGAGTGGGACGAGGAGCTGGTCCAGTCGGTGGCGCGCGAGGCCCGCCCCCATACCGAGCGCCTGGGGTTGCAAAGCCGGCTCGCGCGCGAGGCCGAACTGGACCCGCTCACGGGGGTCTTCAGCCGCCGTCGGCTCTACGTGCGCTTGCGGCGGCTCATCGCCCAGGCCGACCGGCGCGACCAGCCCTACGTGGTCGCGGTCGTCGACATGCTTGACTTTGGCAAGGTCAATAGCGAACACGGCCACCTCGTGGGCGACCAGATGCTCGCGTGCGTCGCCCAGGTGCTCCAGTCTTCGCTGCGGGAAGGGGACGACATCTACCGCCTGGGCGGGGACGAGTTCGTGCTGCTTCTGCCGCGTTTGGGTCGGTGCGAGGGGCTGGTGGCGGTCCGCCGGGCGGCCGAGGCGCTGGAGGCCGACCCTTTGCTGCTCGACTACGGCGTGCGCGCCAACTTCGGGCTCGCGGCCTACGCGCCCGGGGACACCCCTGAGAGCCTGATCGAGCGGGCCGACCAGGAAATGTACGCCGCCAAGCGCCAGGGCGTGAGCGTGCTTGACCTTCCGGAAGCCGAGAGCGGTTAGGGCCCGACGCGGAAGCGTTGCCCCGCCAGACGCTCGGCCAGCTCGAGCGCCGCCTGCTTGTCGAGGAACTGGTTGCCGTTGCCGCACTTGGGGCTGAGGATGCAGCGCGGACAGCCGTGCGCGCAGGGGCAGTTCGCCAGAAGCTCGTAGGTGGCGCCGATCCAGCGTTCGAACTGCTCGGCCCCGGCGCGGGTGTAGCCCACGCCGCCGGGGTAGCCGTCGTAGATGAAGATCACCGGACCCTCGCCCGAGGGCAGCGCGTGGGGGTAGACCGGGTAGCTCACCCCGCCCACGTCGCCCCGCTCGGCCAGGACGAAGAGCGGCAGCAGGCCGATCATTGCGTGCTCGAGCGCGTGGATCCCGTGCGGAACGAGCTCGGGCGCGAGCGCCTCCGTCGGCGGGTGGAACCACACCGCCTCGGTGTCGAAGGCCACCTCGGGCATTTCCAGCTCCACCTCCTCGAGCACCGCCTCGGTTACGTAGCGCTTCTTGACGTAGCCCACCACCTGCTCGCGCATGCGCACCCGGCCCACCCAGACCCCGCGTCCGACCTCGTGTGCGTGCTCGGGGTAGACGGTGATCTCGGTCACCGCCCGCGGCTGGGTGTAGTAGTCCTCCAGGCTCGGCAGCAGCACGATCTCGCGCTTTTTGGCGTCCAGGTTGCGCACCAGGTAGCTCTCGCCCTGGTGCAGGTAGACCGCGCCTGGGTGGGCCTCCCAGTAGGCCTGGCGCTCGTCGAGGTGGCCCAGCGTCTTTCCTTCGGCGTCGCGCAGGGTAAAGGTGACGCCGCTCCCGCGCAGGCTGAGGCGCCGGTGCGGCGCGCGGTAGGGCGTGCGGCAGACCCCGCCTGAGCGCTCCAGTCCCGCGTCCTCGGCGAGCTCGGGCAGGCAGATGGGCTCGTGCTCGGCCACCGGCTTTTCGTAGGCGGCGCAGTGGAGGTGGGCGGGGTAGAGGTAGGGGTTCTGCCAGTCGGCCACCGCCGACTCGGGCGGGCTCGCCAGCAGCTGCTCGGGCCGCCGCAAGAAATACTCGTCCAGCGGGTCCTCGCGCGGGATCCACAAGGTGAGCGCGCGCTCCCGCCCCCGGCCGGCGCGGCCCGCCCGCTGCCAGAAGGCGTTGACCGAGCCGGGGTAACCCACCAGAATCACCGCGTCCAGCCCACCGATGTCGATGCCTAGCTCGAGCGCGCTCGTGCTCACCAGCACGCTGATCTCCCCGGAGCGGAAGGCCTCCTCCAGCTGTGCTCGTTCCGCTGCGGTGTAGCCGGCGCGGTAGCTGCGGATTTTGTCCTCCACCGCGGTGCCGCGGGTGTAGCGGGCGATGAGCTCGGCGGTCTTGCGGCTGCCGGTGAAGACCAGGGTCTTGAGGTCGTGGGTTGCCGCCCAGGCGGCCAGCTCGGCGGCCTCCAGGTTGGCGCTGCGGCGGCGCTCGCCGCTGGCGTCCAGCGCCCGCGGCAGCCAGACCATGAACTCCATCTCGGCGTTGCGTCCCGTCCGCGTCACCGCCTCGAAAGGGCGGCCGGTGAGCGCGGCGGCGTGGGCCGCGGGGTTGGCGATCGTGGCCGAGGCGGCCACGATCTGCGGCCGCGCGCCGTAGTGTTCGGCGACGCGCAACAGCCGCCTCAGGATCAGCGCTACGTGGCTGCCGAAGACGCCCCGGTGGTAGTGGGCCTCGTCGATCACGAGGTAGCGTAGCCGTGCCAGAAAGCGCGCCCAGCTCCCATGGCGGGGCAGGATGCCGAAGTGGAGCATGTCGGGGTTGGTGAGGATGGCCAGCGCCTCCTCGCGCGCCTTGCGGCGGCGGGCGGGTGGGGTGTCGCCGTCGTAGGTGAAGACGCGCTCGGAAAGGTCGAAGACGTCGGCCAGCGTTTCCAGCCGGCTCTTCTGGTCGCGCGCCAGCGCCTTGGTGGGGTAGAGGAAGAGGGCGGTCTCGCCGTTTCGCATGGCGTCGAGCACGGGCACCTGGAAGACCAGGCTCTTGCCCGAGGCCGTGGGTGTGGCCAGCACCACGTTCGCGCCGCCTTCCAGCAGCTCGAAGGCCTCCGCCTGGTGGGCGTAGGGCGCGATCGCCAGGCGGGCCAGCACCGGCTTGAAGCGGCCCTCGTAGGGAACCGGCCGCGGCGGGGCGGCGGGCAGCAGCCGGTGGAAGGAGATTTGCTGGGCATAGCCTGGCAGGGCCTCGAGCCACGGCTTATAGTCGCCAAAGGGTTCGACCGCCAGGGGCAGCATCACCGGCATTCTAAGGGGCGGCCATGAGAAGGCCGGCGGCCCCAGGGGGGCCGCCGGCCGGACGCGCGCGGGCTAGTTCTTCTTAGGCACGTTCAAAAAGGGCTGGTTGCCGCCCGCCGAGGTCTGGGGCACGCCCGCTGCCTTGGGTGGGTTCTCCTTTTCCACCACCGCCACCCGTTGCACCACGGCCGCGGCCAGCTCCTTATAGGCGTCGGCCACGGGGCCCTCCTGGAAGGCGGCGGGCAG
>JALSQD010000077.1 GCA_026985615.1 Thermaceae bacterium
CGCCCAGATAGGCGGGTTTTCCGCTGTTCGCTAGCAGGACGCCTTGGATGCGCTTTCTGGCCAATACGTCACGGATGCCGTTGTAAAGCACTTCCGCGTGAGAGTCACCTACCACGGCGTATGAAATGACGTCAGGAGATCCGCTGGTGGCCTTGCAGTAATCGAAAACCGGTGCTTTGCCCAGGATCGTAGTGGCAAGTCTGATGCATGCATCATTCGTCTTTGGCTCGCGGATGAGTTGAGCACTCTGGTCTTCGTAAATTTGCGCCACGGTTCGTTGAGGCAACCCTCCCTGTGCATAGACGCCATAACCAAGTAAACCGATAAATGCGAGGACGACGGTCACGGCGAGCGCAAACCCATAACTAAGCTGGCGCCTAGCTGGCGCTTCCACAAGATTGAAGCTTGCCCAGGCTAAGACGAACGAGGCAAGTAATCCGCCGAAGGCGTAGGTTCCATATCCAAAAATAAACAAAAAGCTTATTACCAAGTAGTGCCACAAATAAAGCGAATAGGAGGTGAGTCCGAGCCAGACCAGTGCTGGGTGGCAGAGCCAGCGGTTACGATCGTGTGCGAGGGGGACGAACCAAATGCTGGTGAGCAGAAGGAAGACGCCAATGCGTAGTGGGTCATATTGACCGATGTCGAGGGCCAGCGGAGTGTAAACGAGCAAGATCGCGAAAGCGGTCCAGGCGACTTTACGGGGCAGCTGCATGATCCAGTCGTCGAGGAAAACGGCCAGAGCAGCCCCGAGTAGGGGTTCCCAGACCCGCGCAAGCGTGTTGTAGAAGGCTGACTGTGCGTCGCGTTCTGCAAGGAAGATCGAAATCGCGAAAAACAGCGCCAGCGCCGCTGCGGTCATGTGGGAAAGGCGCAGGCTGCTATGCCGTTCTAGGAGCATGAACAAAACAAGCGCCGCGGGCCAAGCAAGGTAGAACTGCTCTTCGATGGCCAAGGACCACAAATGCAGCAACGGTTTGGCCAGCGCTGCCGCGTCCCAATAGCCGATCTCGTGCATGAGGCGGAAGTTCTGGTAGTACCAGGCGCTGCTGTTGACGTGTAGGCCAAGCTGAGCGTATTCCTGTGGGAAGAGGAACATATAGCCCACGGCCAGCGCCACCAACAGCAATATCGAGAGTGCGGGAAAAAGCCGCCGCGCGCGGTTGCGGTAGAACTCCGCGAAGGAGAAGCGCCCTTGATCGAGCCTTGTGAGGATGACTCGGGTGATGAGGTAACCGGAGAGGACGAAGAACAGGTCGACCCCGACATAGCCAAAGGGGAAAGCGTCCGGGAAAAAGTGGAAGAGAATGACCAGGGCTACAGCGATCCCGCGAACCCCGTCCAAGGCAGGATTGTACTCAAGGGAGCGTGGGAAGGAGGTGGCTGCATGTAGGTTCGACATGGCCGGGTTCGCGTGTTGGAGCGAGCGGACGTCGCGTCCCCCATCGGGAACTAGTTAAATATTACTACGTGTGACGTATATCCCAATGTGATGAGGATTTTCCGGTGGCGGTCGCGCCGATGGCTGCTCGGCAGGCTAAACTTGTGCCATGGACGCCAAGGGCTGGGTGCTTCTTGCGGTCGAAAAGCTGGGCTGGGCGGGGGAGCGCGAGATCGTCCGCTGGCTCGACGAGGCGGGGGAAGAGCTCTCGCGGCTGGAGCTGCAAAAGGCGTTGGCGACGCTCTTGGCCGAGGGCAGGCTCGAGCAAAAGGGCGAGCTCTACCGCCGCGCCACCCCCAAAGGGGCCAAGAGCGCCTTCGACTCGCTTTTTGAAGACTAGGAGGAGGGTATGTCTGTTCTCATGGAGTTCGCCATATTCCCGACAGACAAGGGCGAGAGTGTGAGCGCTTACGTTGCTCGGGCCATTCACATCATCAAACAAAGCGGCCACCCCTACTAGCTCACCTCGATGGGCACGATCGTTGAGACCGAAACCATGGTCGAGGCGACGGAGCTCTTGAACCGGGCCTATGCGGTGCTGGCTGAGGACTGCCACCGCGTCTACGCCGCCGCCAAGTTTGACGTGCGCAGCGGCCCCATGGGCCGGCTCCAGGCCAAGATGCGAGCGGTGGAGGAGAATCTCGGCTCGTAGCTCGTGGCCTGTAGCTTGTAGAGAGGACGTCATCTACAGGCCACAAGCCACGGGCTACGAGCTATCTTGAATAGTTCGGCGCTTCCTTGGTCACGGTCACGTCGTGCGGGTGGCTCTCGATCAGTCCCGCCATGGTGATCTGCACGAAACGGGCCTTGGTGCGCAGCGCCTCGATGTCGGGGCTGCCGGTGTAGCCCATGGCTGCGCGCAGCCCGCCGACGATCTGGTAGAGCACGTCGCCCACCGGCCCCTTGTAGGGCACCATGCCCTCGATGCCTTCGGGCACGAGCTTCTTGGCCTCGCTTTGGAAGTAGCGGTCGGAGGAGCCGCGCTTCATCGCTCCCAGCGAGCCCATGCCGCGGTAGATCTTGTAGCGCCGCCCGTCCTTGATGATCTCTTCTCCCGGGGCCTCGTAGGTACCCGCGAGCATGCTCCCCAGCATCACCGTATGCGCTCCGGCGGCCAGCGCCTTGGCCACGTCGCCGGTCTGTTTGACGCCGCCGTCGGCGATTACCGGCACACCGCTGCCCTCGAGCGCCGCCACCGCCTCCATGATCGCGGTGATCTGCGGCACGCCCACCCCGGTCACCACCCGGGTGGTGCAGATGGAGCCGGGGCCGATGCCCACCTTGACCGCGTCGGCGCCGGCCTCGGCCAGCGCCCGCGCGCCCTTGCCGGTGGCGACGTTGCCGGCGACGAGCTGCACCCGGTCGCCATAGGTCTTCTTCAGGTACGCCAGCGCGTCCAGGATCCCTTTCGAGTGGCCGTGGGCGCTGTCGAGCACGAGCACGTCCACCTCGGCCTCCACCAGCAGCCCGGCGCGTTCCTCCAGGTCGGCGCCGGTGCCCACCGCGGCCGCGACGAGCAGTCGCCCCTGGGCGTCCTTGGCGGCGCGCGGGAACTGGCGCCGCTTGACCAGGTCCTTTAGGGTGAGCAGGCCGCGCAGTTTGCCGGAGTCGTCCACGAGGGGCAGCTTCTCGATCTTGTGCTTACGCAGCACCGCCTCGGCCTCGTCGAGGGTCATGCCCGGCGGCCCGGTGATGAGCCGCTCGCGCGGGGTCATCACCGCGGAGACGGGTTTGGAAAGATCGGTTTCGAAGCGGATGTCGCGGTTGGTGACCAGGCCCAGCAGCTGGCCGTGGAAGTCGACCACCGGCAGGCCGCCGATCTTGTACTCGCCCATGAGGCGGTCGGCGTCTTCCAAGGTGGCGTTGGGCGGCAGGGTGATGGGGTCGGTAATCATTCCCGCCTCGCTGCGCTTGACGCGGCGAACGTGGTCGGCCTGGGTCCGGGGGTCGAGGTTCTTGTGGATCACCCCGATCCCACCCTCGCGCGCCATGGCAATGGCCATCTTGGCCTCGGTGACCGTGTCCATCGCCGCCGAGAGCAGCGGAACGTTGAGCTCCAGCTTGCGGGTGAGGCGGCTTTTCGTATCCACGTCGGCGGGCAGCACCTCCGAGTAGCCGGGGAGGAGCAGCACGTCGTCGAAGGTGAGGCCGGTTCCCGTAATCTTCTGGGTGAAGTCGAGCATCTTCCCTCGATTATAGGGGCTCGCTTGCGGTCCGGCCGTTGGGTTTTCGAAGGCGCAGGATTAGCGCAGCTCTTTGGGCGGCGGTGGACGAAACTCGCGCATCAACCAGGGCTGGAACAGGATGTAACCCACCGCGTAGACGATGAGCTGGACCCACCAGTTCTTGAGTACGTCGAGGCCGTAGGCCATGCCCGCGCTCATCAGTACGAGCAGGCCGAAGAAGAGCAGGAAGGTCTTGACGAAAAGGCGCAGCATCTTGCCAAAGGTAGGCTTTTTCGCCTCCTCCAGCTGCTTTTGGTACTGTTTCTTCAGTTTTTTCTTCTTCCCCACGTCGCCAGCATACCCCACGGGGTTAGGGTGAGGTATGCGCAGGATCTGGGAAGGTTTGGTGGCCTTCGAGCACCGGGGTACGGGCACGGCCCATGAGCGCGAGGCCGCGGCGTGGCTGCGGGCGTTTCTGGAGGCTGAGGGGTACACGGTGCGCCTGCAGCGCTTTCGTGCCCCCGCGAGCTGGGGGCCCGAGGTGCTGGCGATCTCGCTGGCGTTGGGACTCGGCAGCCTGCTCGGCTGGGCCCCACTGGCGGCGCTGGGATTCTACGGCTTCTGGGCCTACTTTTCCGGCTGGCCCCGGCCCTGGCAGGCGTTCTTCGCGCGGGCGCGCTCGCAGAACGTCCTGGCCGAAGTGGGCAAGGGGCCGCGCACGCTGGTGCTGATGGCCCACTACGACACCGCAAAGACTTACTGGACCTACGACCCCAAACGGGTGCGGGGCTTCCGTGCCACCTTCCTGTTCAACGCCGCACTGGCGGCGCTGACCGTACCCTCCGCGAGGTGGGGCGGGCTCGCCGGGGCAGCGCTGGGGGTCTACTTTCTGGTGCAGGCGGGCCTGCTCGGCTGGCGCGAGCTCACGGCGCCCTACGTGAACGGCGCCAACGACAACGCCACCGGCGTGGCCGTGGGGACCCGGCTCTTTCTCGACCTGGCGCGCAGGCCGCCCGCGGGCTGGCGGGTGGTGCTGGCGCTCACCGGTGCGGAAGAAACGGGCGCCGCGGGCGCCGAGGCGCTCTGCCGCTCGGGCGAGCTGCCGCAAGGCGCCTGGATCCTGAACGTGGACAACGTGGGCGCGGGCGGGCTCTACTTCGCCACCGGCGAGGGTATGCTGGCCTACTACCCCTACCGCGGACCGCTGGTGGCGGCGGCCGGCCGCACCCCGGGCGCGCGCCCCGTCGCCTACCGCCTGGCCTACTTCGACACCCTGCCCTGCGCCCGCCGGGGGCGGACCGTGCTCACACTGGTGAGGCTCGAGGGCGGGGTGCCGCCCAACTGGCACTGGCCCAGCGACCGGCCCGAGGCGGTGGACTGGGCGGCGGTGGAGGAAACCCTGGGGGCCGCCCGGCGCATCCTGGACGATGTCCTAGCCGGTTTCGCACAGGCTGCGGCAGCAGGGAGCGGGAGGTGAGGGTATGACAGGCGTGCGGGGTGGTGGCGGGACGTACTTTCCAGATGAACTATACTTAGCTGTGTGAGGATTCTGCGGGACCCTTCGGAGCTTGGTTCGCTACGGGTGCGGCCACGCGGGCTGGTGCCCACCATGGGCTACCTCCACGAAGGGCACTTGGAGCTGATTCGCCGCTCGGCGCGCGAGAACGCCGAGACCGTGGTCTCGATCTTCGTCAACCCGCTCCAGTTCGGCGCGGGGGAGGACTACGAAACCTACCCCCGCGACCTCGAGCGCGACGCCCGTCTGGCCGAGGAGGCCGGGGCCGATTGGATCTTCCACCCCGACCCCGAGACGATGTACCCCGTGGGCTTCGCCACCACGGTGCACGTGGGCGGCCCGCTCACCGAGCGTTGGGAGGGCGAGCGGCGCCCGGGCCACTTCGACGGCGTGGCCACGGTGGTGACCAAGCTCTTCAACCTGGTGCGCCCGGATCGGGCGTACTTTGGCGAGAAGGACTTCCAGCAGCTTCAGGTGGTGCGCCGTTTCACTGCCGACCTCGACCTGGGCGTCGAGATCGTGCCGGTGCCCATCGTGCGCGAGCCTGACGGGCTGGCGCGCTCGAGCCGCAACGTCTACCTGACGCCCGAAGAGCGCCCCAAGGCCACGGTGCTCTACCGCGCGCTCCTGGCCGTGCGCGAGGCGGCGGCCGCCGGCGCGACGCCTGCGGAGGCGCTCCGGGCGGGTGAGCACGTTCTGGTCGAGGTTCCCGAGTTCGTGCCCGACTACCTCGCCGTGGTGGACCCCGAGACGCTCGAGCCACTCGAGGCGTCCTGGGTGCCCGGCGCTCGTACTATTGTAGCGGGCCGGTTCCCCACGGTACGCTTAATCGACAACATGGAGGTCTGGAACCCGTGACGATCGTGGACATGCTGAAGGCGATGGTGGCGCAGCGCGCCTCCGACATCCACCTGCAGGCGGGGGCGCCGCCGACGGTGCGCATCGACGGCAAGCTCAAGCCCTTCAGCCCCAAGGAGCTCAGCCCCGCCGAGGTCGAACAGATCATCAAGGTGCTGCTCACCCCTGAGCAGTGGGAGATGTTCGAGTATCAAAAA
This sequence comes from Thermaceae bacterium, assembly GCA_026985615.1. Lineage (GTDB taxonomy): Bacteria > Deinococcota > Deinococci > Deinococcales > Marinithermaceae > Oceanithermus. The sequence goes on from JALSQD010000077.1 coordinate 6,178, forward strand.
GAGATGGACTTCGCCTACACGATCCCCGGCGTCGCCCGGTTCCGCTGCAACCTCCTGCGCCAGCGCGGCTCCATGGGTCTGGTGATGCGCGTCATCTCCGACGCCATCCCCAGTTTCGAGGCGTTGGGGCTGCCGCGCCCGATCATGGAACACTTCGGCGGTCAGGAGCGCGGTCTGGTTCTCATCACCGGCCCCACGGGCTCCGGCAAGTCCACCACCCTGGCGGCGTTGATCGACCACATCAACGCCCACTACCCCAAGAACATCATCACCATCGAGGATCCGATCGAGTACCTGCACAAGAACAAGAAGAGTCTGGTGGTGCAGCGCGAGGTGGGCGTGGACACCGACTCCTTCCAGTCGGGGCTCAAGTACTCTATGCGTCAGGACCCTGACGTGATCCTGATCGGCGAGATGCGCGACCGCGAGACCGTCGAGGCCGCGATCACCGCCGCCCAGACGGGCCACCTGGTCTTCTCGACGCTGCACACCCTCGACTCGATCCGCACGATCAACCGCATCATCGACTTCTTCCCGCTGCACGAGCACCAGCAGATCCGCATCCTGCTGGCCGAGTCGCTCCTCGGCATCGTCTCCCAGCGCCTGCTGCCGCGCGCCGACGGCCGCGGTCGGGCGCTCGCCCACGAGGTGCTCGTGGCCACGCCGTTGATCCGCGAGTACATCAAGGACGAAGCCAAGACGCCGCAGATCAAGGAGGCGCTGATGGAGGACAACGTGCGCGGCATGCACACCTTCGACCAGCACCTGGTCGAACTCTACAAGGAAGGCGTCATCTCCCTGGAGGACGCGCAGGACTTCGCCACCAGCCCGCACGAGTTCAAGCTGCTGCTCACCCAGATGACCGGACAGAGCTTCACCGACTGACCCGTGCCTTACAATCAGGGCGGGAGGTAGGCATGCTCGTAACCGGTCTGGAGATCCTGTCTAGGGCCCGCAAGCAAGGCTACGGTGTCGGCGCCTTCAACACCAACAACATGGAGATCACCCAGGCGATCCTGGAGGCGGCCGAGGCCAAGCGCAGCCCCGTGATCCTCGCGCTTTCCGAGGGGGCGCTCAAGTACGGAGGACGCGAGCTCACCACGATGGTCCGCGAGGCTGCGCGCGACGCCCGCGTGCCCGTCGC
>JALSQD010000078.1 GCA_026985615.1 Thermaceae bacterium
CCAGCGAGCGCGCCACCCGCGGGGTGGTGGCGTAGGCGAGAAAGTTGAAGACCACGAAGAAGAGGCCCAGCAACGCGGTGGTGATGCCGAGCGCCGCCAGCGGTTCGGCCCCCAACCGGCCCACGAAAGCGGTGTCCGTCATGCTCACCAGCGGCTCGACGGCCAGCGCCCCCAGCGCCGGCAGCGCAAGGCGCACGATCTCGCGGTCGAGCGCGCCCAGGCGGATCAAGCCGGCGACCCCTCCTCCCCGCCCACCAGCGACGCCGCCCGCACCCAGAACCCCGGATAGCGCCGCGCCAGCGCGTCGGCATATCGCTCGGCCTTTTCCCGGGTTTCCACCGGGACGAAGAGGGTGCTGCCGCTGCCGCTCATCAGCACGCCTGCAAGGCCGTGCTCCTCGAGCAAACGCTTCAGATCGGCCAGCGGCGGGTAGGCGAAAAAGACCGCCCGCTCCAGGTCGTTGCGCCAGGGGGGCACGGTCCTCTGCCCCAAGGCCTTCACGATGGCGGCCACGTCCAGGTCGGGGCCGAAATCGCGCGGCTCGAGCGCCGCGTAGGCCGCCGCCGTGGGCACCTCGAAGGGCGGCTTGACCAGCACGAAGTGAGCCTCCACGGGCTTCAAATACACCAGCTGCTCCCCCACCCCCCGAGCCTCGGCCAAGCCGCCGCGCAACAAAAAGGGCACGTCGGCGCCCAGCTCCAGCGCCAGCGCGGGCAGGTCCACCTCCGCCGGATAGATCCGCGCCAAGCCCCGCAGCACCGCCGCGGCATCGGCCGAGCCCCCGCCCATCCCCGCGCCCGTGGGCACGTGCTTGGTCAGCTCGATCGCCACGCCGCCCGGTACACCGGCAGCCCCAAGGTAGGCCTCGGCCGCCCGCCAGGCCAGGTTGTCCGGCCCCGCGGGCACGTCCACGTCACCTACCACGCGCAGGGCCACGCCCCCAGGAGCGGCCTCGAGCCGCACCTCGTCGCAAACGTCCACCGTCGCGAAGAGCGTGTGCAGCTCGTGGTAGCCGTCCTCCCGGCGGCCGCGCACCGCAAGGCCCAGGTTCAGCTTGGCGCAGGCGCGTTCAACGACCCCTTCCACGCCCTCCAGTATGGCACCCCTGGCGCCCGACTCTGCTTTAATGGGGCCATGCCCGCCCGCTTCCAGCCGCTGGCCTACGCTCCACCCGAACCGAACGAGATGCTGCGGCGCGCCCGCAGCTTCTACGAGCAAATGCGCACCCGCCGCAGCGTGCGCGAGTTTTCGGACCGGCCCGTGCCCCGCGAGGTCATCGAGCTAGCGCTCCGCACCGCCGCCACCGCCCCCAGCGGCGCCAACCAGCAGCCCTGGTTCTTCGTGGCCGTTTCCAACTCCGAAACCAAGCGCCGCATCCGCCTCGCCGCCGAGGAAGAAGAGCGCCGGTTTTACCAGGAACGCGCCCCGAAGGCGTGGCTACAGGCCCTCGACCACCTGGGCACTGGCCCTGAAAAGCCCTTCCTGGAAACCGCCCCCTGGCTGATCGCCGTCTTCGCCCAGAGTTACGGGCTGGACGACAAAGGCAACAAGGTCAAGCACTACTACGTTCAGGAGTCGGTCGGCCTCGCCG
>JALSQD010000079.1 GCA_026985615.1 Thermaceae bacterium
CCTGGAATCCGAAGAAAAGCAGCTGGCCGCCCGCATCGAGGCCATCCTGCCGCAGATCCCCAACCTGCCCCACCCCTCGGTTCCGGTCGGCGAGAGCGAGGCCGACAACGTGGTGGTGGGGGAATGGGGCGAGAAGCCGAGCTTCGACTTCGAGCCCAAGCCCCACTGGGAGCTGGCCGAACGCCTGGGCGTCGTCGACTTCGAGCGCGGCGCCAAGGTTTCGGGCTCGGGCTTCCCCTTCTTCCTCGGCCGCGGGGCGCGGCTGGTGCGGGCGCTCGAGAACTTCTTCCTGGACTACCACACCGCCCGCGGCTTCGTGGAGGTGCGCCCGCCGCTCTTGGTGCGCGAGCCGGCCGCCTTCGGCACCGGCCAGATCCCCGACAAGGAAGGGATGATGTACCAGGTCACGGGCGGCTACTACCTGATCCCCACCTCCGAGGTGCCGGTCACCAACCTGCACGCCGGCGAGATCCTCGAGGCCGACCGGCTGCCCCTCAAGTACACCGCCTACACCCCCAACTTCCGTGTCGAAGCCGGCAGCTACGGCAAGGACGTGCGCGGGCTCAACCGTCTGCACCAGTTCGACAAGGTGGAGATGGTCGTCTTCAGCCACCCCGACGAGAGCTACGACTGGCTGGAGCGGCTCACCCGACAGGCCGAGGAATTGCTGGAGGCGCTGGGCCTCCCCTACCGGCGGCTCCTCATGTGCACCGCCGACATGGGCTTCACCCAGGCCAAGAAGTTCGACCTGGAGGTCTGGAGCGCGGGCCAGCAGAAGTGGCTCGAGGTGAGCAGCATCTCCAACATGGAGGACTACCAGGCCCGCCGCATGAAGACCCGCTTCCGCGATCCGGGGGGCAAGCCCCGCTTCGTCCACACCCTCAACGGCTCCGGCCTAGCCTTCCCGCGGGTGATGGCGGCGCTCATCGAAAACAACCAGACCGCCTCCGGCGGCTTCGAGCTGCCCGAGGTGCTCCGGCCCTACATGCGCTAAACGATGCGCTGTTCGCGCAGCGCTCGCCCTTCCAAGAAACGCTCGTAGCGCAGCGGCTCGATGTCGATGCTGTGGGCGCGACCGTCGGCGATCTCCTCGGCGATCGCCCGCCCCGTCGCCGCGGCGTGTTGGACGCCGTGGCCGCTGAAGCCCGCGGCGTTGTACCACCCCTCCACCCCCGGCATGCGCCCCAGGATGGCGTTGTGGTCGGGGGTGATGGCGTAGTAGCCCCACCAGCTGGCGCGCTGGTCGAGCCCCGCGCGCTCGAGCCAGGGAAAACGGCCCAAACCCGCCTCCAGCGTGGGCTCGAGCCAGCTCCAGTCCATCCCCTCGCGAAAGCCGGGCGGCTCGTCCGGGTTCGAACGACCGAAAAGCAGCCGCTCGTGCTCGCCCCGCAGGTAGAACCCCGTGGCCACGTCCACGGTGAGCGGGAGCCCTTGGGCCTCGGGCATGGCCCCGGTCATGAAGACCATGCGCCGGACCGGAACGACGGGCAGCTCGAAACCCGCCCTACGAGCCACCTCGCCCGCCCAAGCGCCGGCGGCGTTCACGACCACGCCCGCGGCATAGTCCCCCCGGGGCGTCCGGACCCGCCAGCCGCCCTGCTGGCGTTCGGCCGAGACGAGCGGGGTTTCGGTAAGGAGTTCCGCGCCCCGCTCCCGCGCCGCCTTCAGGTAAGCGTGCGCCACGAGGTGCGGATCGATCACGCCGTCGGCGGGGCCCCAGGTGGCGAAGGCGAGCCCTGCGGGATCAAAGTCGACCTTGGCCCGCGCCTCCACCAGCTCCAGACGTTCCACCGGGACGCCCAGGCTGCGCTGCAACGCCAGCGCATCCTCGTAGGCTCGTTCGAGTTCCCGAGGGACGAGGAACAGGTAGCCGATCGGGCGGTAGCCGCTGGAAACGCCGAAGAGCTCCTCAAAATCGCGGTACTCCTGGATGCTCGACCAGCTGAGCCGAACGTTGACCGGTTCGCTGAACTGCACCCTTACCCCGGCGGCGCTCTTCGCCGTCGCCTGGGCCGCCGGAACCGCCTCTGCTTCGAGCACGGCCACCGAGAGGCCCCGTTCCGCAAGCCGGTAGGCCACCGCGGCCCCGACGATCCCGGCTCCCACGATCAGTGCGTCGTAACTTGCCTTCATCTTAAGACGACTATACTCAAAACATGTTGCGTCGCTTCGGTCTCGTTCTAGCGCTCGTCGTCGTTCTGCTGCTCGGCGGTTTTCTGGCCTTTCGCTACTTTTTCTCGCCCGAGCGGCTCAACCAGATCGGCCGCACCGTGGGCACGACCTTCGGCTTCGACTACGGCGTGGTCGAGTACTACAGCATGGGCCGGCTGGTGGCGCGCTTTTTCAACGTGGAGAAGCTGACCACCGCAAGCGGCACCTACGAAAACCAGACCCGCCCCTACCGCTTCGGCTACGGCTACCGCGACGTCAACCTGAACGGGGTGCTCGACCCCGACGAAGCGGCCCCCGGCAAGGCCTACTTCGAGGTGCCCGTCTACGCCGAGTACCTCTACTACGACGCCAAGCGCGACCCGCGGGAGCCCTGAACCCTTAGCTGGCAACTTGTGCTACCAGCGGGCCTGACGCCCCCATATACGTGAAACCACACGCACCCCTGGCGCTGCATGCCGTTTGACTGAAAAGAGGTGCGGCCAATAACCCTGCACGGCTGCATTCGTATGCTATACTGATTGCATCTTCCGCTACCGCCGCTTCCTCGTCATAACGCCAGCTTAGGGATTGAAGGAGACGATGAAGAAAGTCTATTGGGTACTCTCTCTCTCGGTTCTTCTGGCCCTCTTCGCAGGCTGCAACACGGGCGGTGAGCCGGCCGGGCGGGCTGACCCGCGGGCGGTAGCGGAACCGGTGCCGGTGGTGGCGGCGCAGGCGCTCTCGCTGCGCTTCGGGCTGGGCCGCGAGGTGGGCCTGCAGGAGGTGGGGAGTCAGGAGGCGGCGTCGCTTCTGGTCGAAGACGTGGACGGCTACCCGCTGGTCTACCTGACGGTGCTGGGGCCGGAGGCCCGGGGCGGGTTCTGGGAGGCGGCGCGGAGGGCGGTGGCCGCGGGCGAAGGGCACTACCTGGTGGCCACGGGGGCGAGCACCCTCTACTCCCCTACTCTCTTTGCCGATACCGGCGTTGACACCCTCGAACACCTGCTGGCGGCGGCCGACGCGCTGGGCGGGCCGGAGGCGGTGGCGCGGGCGGTGGGGTTCGGCGACCCGGGGCACTACTACCTGGTGGACCGGGAGGGCAGGTACTGGGACGCTTACAGCGGCGAGGCGGTGAGCGAAGACGAGGTGGCCCGGCTCGCGGAAGGCTTCCACGGCACCGTGGAGCGGCTGGCCGAAGAGGACGACTACCGCGCCGAGATGGCCCACGTCTGGGCCTGCCTGCTGGGCGAGGCGGGCGAGGAGGCGTGTTCAGCCGAAGACGCCTCGGCGGAGGCGCTGGAAGCAAGGGCGGTTGAAGCCGAGCTGCTAGGCAAGCTGGGCTACGACCCGGTGAGCCTGCAGGCCGCGCGGGTAAAGCCGCAGGCGGCGGGGATGGGTCTGGCGGCGATGACGGGGGCGGACGGGGAGCTGGACTTCGCCAAGGCACAGGAGGTGATTGACGAAGGAGGTGCGGGTAACTTCAGCAACTTTGAGGAGGTGGCGCCGCAGTGGCGGAAGAAGTACTGCGCGGGCTGGTTCTGCTACGGGGAGTACTGGGTGCTGGAGGCCAGGGACAAAGACACGAACAAGGTGAGGAAGGATTACGAGTGGCATACGGTAGGGGGGAACTGGCAGCTGTACTCGGACTACGGTTACCGGTGGAAAGACTACTTTGACACAGGACATAACGACCAATACCCGCCAAACAATGGGTATTACGAGGGTTACAACCATTTCCCTCGGCAATTCAAAGACTCGAACTGGAAGAACTTTACCTACTGGCATGTTACGGATACCACAGGCCCGCATCAGACCTTACCTATAGGATGTGGACCTGCTGCATTTATCCGCCTAGCAGCGTGGTACCAGTTCGAGCGCAATCAGTACCGGGGCTGGGCCAACATCAATTGGTACGGGAGCTCCACGCCTAATCTTTACTATGCACCAATTTCTAGCTGGAACTACATGCATCGCAAGAACAGCTGGCTCGGGGGCCGCATGCTGATCTTCCACAAGCAGAACTACGGGGGCAGCAAGATTTACTATCCTGATTTAATCATCAAGATGGGAACGAAGGCGCTGTCGGGTCAGGGCATGACGACGCCCCGCGGCTTTTTCAATGGGGCCAACGCCTGGCTAAACGAACGCGGTTCCTGGCTCAACCTCCTCGGTGCTTGGTACTACGGATCCCCCACCACCTCGGTACGCTGGCGGATGTACAACCTGGCCATGGACAGCATCGGCGTCAGGGGAGTGCCGGGCATCGCCCTCTACCACGTCGACCCTACGGCCATAGGCGAACATTATGCTCCCACTCTTGAAGGACGGCTGTACAACTGGCGAACGACAGCCGAGGTACTCGTAAGAATCCCCTGGTACGAAACGGGCGGACCGAACGACGGTAAGTTCTTGAACATCACGGGCATCTTGCCCACTCCACGGGCGGGAGGGTACTATGCGCTTAAGTAGAAAGTTGGGCAAAGGCTTGTTGATGGTTACCCTGGTGTCGATGCTGGCCGGCTTGCTCACGGCCTGCCCGCAGGTGGTGGTGGGTTCAATACAGCTGGCCGTGGATGCAACCCGTACCGATCGGTGCGATGATGGCATCAAGGCGGTGCTGGAGATCAAGGAAGGGGCACTCGCAGACATCGATCACACTGTCCCCGAAACGGACCTCATCTACGGAGCTGGTAACTACTGGGTCTGGGTCAAACCCGGAAAGTACTACGACATCTCCTTTCAAACAACCCGCGCCTTCGACCAAAACGCTCGCAACGAAACCTTCACGGTCAAAGCCTACTGCATGCGTAAGAACGCGGACCCGGGCCTGAGCGAGCGCACCTTCGACGCAGGCATGTTCCTGATCGAAGCAGGGGTGGTCGCCACCGAGATAAAGGTGAGCGACACCGGCACGGACCCGGATTATACGGTAACCTCGCCCGGGCTCACGATCGACTACCCTCACCCTTGAACCGCGAAGACCGCGGGGCGGATGGCCGCCCCGGGGTCGTAAAGTAAACGTTGCGCACTTTACGAGCGGCTGAGGGTTGTGTTGTGTTCGCCGAAGTTCATGGGGTCGTAACGTGCTACCGTCACACGCCCGCACAAGGGTTGAAGGGAAGGGTAGCGCGAGGTGGACGACGGCGGAGGTGCTGGTGAGGATAGCGTGGGGTGAAACCTACGAGGGCAGGTACAACGGTAAGTTCCTGAACATCACCGGCATTCTGCCAACGACGCGGGCGGGCGGGTACTATGCGCTCTACTAAACAGTGGGCGGGAATGCTGATAGGCGTATTTCTTGTTGCCGGACTTTCGGGATGCCCGGGGCTCAACTCGGTGGCGTACGGTGTCGTTGGCATTGATATCGACGCCCGCAGCGACCGCTGCGACGACGGGGTCAAGGTCGTCGTGGAGGGCATCCAGGAGGAGTGGGCGTTCGGAGAGATGGTCCCCGGCAGCAACCTGCGCGACCACGGGTCCAACTGGGTCTGGGTGGAGCCGGGTAAGTGGAGCTCTATGTCGTGGGACGTGCCCGTATCCTCCCCTTCCACCACCCAGCCCGAGGGCAAGCAGATCACCGTCAAGGCCTACTGCATGCGCACCAGCGGCGAGCCGGGGCTGAGCCGGCGGGACTTCCCCCTTAGCGACCACATCAAGCGGATCGGCCTGCCGGCGTACAACTTGCTAAGTATGGTTCTTTATGTGCGCGACGGCGGTAGCGACCCGACTACACGGTGGCACCCCCGGGGCTGACCATTACGGACCAGCAATAGGCGGGCCTTTACGGCTGGGGGCAGGTGGCGTCGCCCCCAGCCGGAACTTCGGAAGCGAAGGGAGAGCGGAACGTAAACGAAGGATGTTGGTAAGCTCTTCATGAAAGTGCGGGTTTGCAGCTGGCGCACCAAGGGCATGGCCGGAGGGGTGTATGCGCTCAGGTAGGCGGGGTGGGGTGCTGGCGGTTCTGCGCATGCTGTTTGGCTCGCGCTGCTGGGGTTGGCGGGCCTGCTGGCGGGCTGCCCGAGCAAAGCACCCGGCCACCTCAGAATAGTAATTCACGCCACCAACACCGACCGCTGCGGCGACGGGATCAAGGTGGAGGCCGTCTTCGACGATGCGGGGCTCACCCAGGGGCCGCCGGCCAGTATGCCCGAGGACGACGACATCTACGGCGGTGGATCGAACTGGATCTGGGTCAAACCCGGCAAGAGAGCTTGGATGGGCTGGTACGACGACCCCTACGACCGGATTCTTCCAGGGGGACCCATGACGGTTAGCGCCTGGTGCATGCGCAAGGGCGGGCAGGCGCCGGGGAAGAGCGTGCGAGGGTTTGGTCTGAACGACTATGAATGGGGTTCAGCGCAGGTTCTGGCTGGCATGTTTGTTGTACGCGACATGAGTGCCGACCCCGACACCTCGGCCTATGCCGGGTACTCGGAAGTGGTCACGCCCGCGCCCAGCATTTTCGATTGGGAAGAGTGGTGCGACCTGGGGGTGCCGAGGGATTGTATGGATATCGAGTGATTGACATCCCGTCAATCAAACGAGAAGGGCGGTTTTGTAGCTGCCCTTCTCGTTTCGCTCGCGCACACTCGAGCGCTGGCATGAAAACAGTGTGCGCGGATTATAGACCGAGAATCGCCTTCCAGTCTTCGGGCTGCTTGGGTGCGGTGTACTCGGTGTCCATCTGAGCGAGCTGCAGCTTGCCCGAGAACTCGTCGTTGACCGCCTGCCACTCGGTGTACTCTTCGATGACCCAGATGCCGCTTTCGCGCGCGCCGTTGCCGCTGGCGCGGGTCCCGCCGAAGGGCATGTGCGCCTCGGCGCCCACGGTGGTGTTGTTGATGTTGACCATGCCGGCGCGGATTTCGTTCTTGAAGCGGTAGGCCCAGAGGCGGTGGTTGGTGTAGATGGCGCTGGAGAGGCCGTAGGGGTGATCGTTGGCAGTCTCGATGGCCTCGTCGATACCGTCCACCTTGATGAGGTTAATCGTGGGGCCAAAGATCTCCTCGCGCGTCTGCTTCATGCCGCGCTCGGCCTCCCAAACCGTGGGGTGGCCGAAGAGGCCCTTCTCGGGGTCACCCTTGAAGTTGGGGTAGGAGTTGTCCTCGGTGATGCGCCCCTTGCCAAGCAGCAGCTTGGCGCCGTCGGCCTCGCCCCAGTCGTAGTGCTCCATCCAACGCTTGAAAAGGCGGTCGTTGAAGAAGGGTCCGTAGTGAACGTCCTCGTAGGCTACGGGATCACCGATGACGGTGCTCTTCACCTTGGCCAGGAAGCGCTCCTTGAACTCGTCGTAGATGGGCGCGTCCACGATGATGTTGCCCGCGCTGGTGCAGCGCTGGCCGCCGGTGGCAAAGGCACTCCACCACGCGCCGGTGACGGCGTTGTCGAGGTCGGCGTCGCGCATGACCACGAGCGGGTTCTTGCCCCCGAGCTCGAGCGTCGCTTTGATGAGCGCCCGCCCCGCCTTCTCGCCGATAATGCGTCCTACCTTGGTGCTGCCGGTGAAGGCGAACTTGTCGAAGAGGCCTTCGTCGATGCCGTTGACCACCCACTCGCCGGTGCTGCCCGCACCGCCGCCAAAGACCACGTTGATCACGCCCGGCGGCAGACCGGCCTCCTCGAAGAGCTTGACGAAGACGTAGGAGAGCACGGGCGAGTCGTCCGAGGGCTTCCAGACCACGGTGTTGCCGGTGAGCACCGCGGGGATCAGCTTCCAGCTGGGCACGGCGATGGGAAAGTTGCCCGCGGTAATCATCCCCACCACGCCCAGGGGGCGGCGGTAGGTGGAGAGGTCCTTGTTGCGCAGCTCGCTGGGCACGGTCTGGCCGTAGAGGCGGCGACCCTCGCTGGCGAAGAATACCGCGGTGTCGATGGCCTCCTGCACGTCGCCGCGCGCCTCCTTGAGCGTCTTCCCCACCTCGCGCACCATCAGCCGGCTCAAGGTCTCCTTTTCGCGCTCGAGGATCTTGGCCAGCGAAAAGAGCACCTGGCCACGGATGGGCGCGGGCGTACGCGACCACTCAGCGTAGGCTTTTTGCGCCGCTTCGGCCGCACGCCGCACCAGCTCGGGCGAGCCCTCCGGGAAGACGCCCACCAGGTCGTCGCGGTCGGCCATGTTGCGGCTCTCGAAGAGCGACCCCTCCACGACCTCCTCGCCACCGATGAGGTGACCGCCATAGAACACGTTGCCCAGTTTTCCTTTTTCTACTTTCATCGCGTTCCTCCTAGTCCACGCGCACGGCCGTACCCGTGGCCGTGACCATGAGCATGCTCTGGCCGATGACCTCGTAGTCGAGGTCGATCCCCACCACTGCGTTGGCGCCGAGCTTCTTCGCCTCCTCGGCCAGCTCGGCGAGCGCGATCTCGCGCGCCTTCTTGAGCTCGGCCTCGTAAGCGCCGGAGCGGCCGCCAAAGACGTCGCGCACCGAGGCCATGAGGTCGCGCAGGATGTTCGCGCCCACGATGGCCTCGCCGTGGACGATGCCCCGGTACTCGCGCACGGGGCGGTTCTCTACCGATGGGGTCGTGGTAAGGATCATGCTCGGCTCCTTTCCATGTACATGGGCAGGAGGCGCATGAAGTTCTTGCTGGCCTCGATGCCCTTTTCAAAGTTGACGATATCGAACTTCTCGTTGGGGGCGTGCAGGTTGTCGCTCTCGAGCCCGAACCCCATGAGCACCACCGGGGCCTCAAGCTCGCGCATGAAGTCGGCCACGATGGGGATCGAGCCGCCCTCGCGGGTGAAGACGGTCTCGCGCCCCCAGGCCTCCTCTAGCGCCTGGGACGCGGCCTGCATGGGCGGCGAGTTCGTGGGGACAACCACCGGGTCGCCGCCGTGGTAGCGGATGACCTCCATGGCGTAGCCCTCGGGCAGGATCTCGCGCAGATAGGCCTCGGTCAGGTCGGCGATCTTTTCCGGATCCTGGTCGGGCACGAGCCGCATCGAGAACTTGAAGAAGGCCTCCGCGGGGATGACCGTCTTGGAACCCTCGCCCTGGTAGCCCGAGCCCATGCCGTTCACGTCCAGCGTAGGCCGGGCCCAGCGGCGCTCCAGGATGCCGTAGCCAGGCTCGCCGGGAGTGGCCTCGGCCCCCACCTCGGCCTTGAAGGCCTCCTCGTCGAAGGGGAGCCGGGCCCACATCGCCCGCTCTTCGGGCGAGACGGGCACAGCGTCGTCGTAGAACCCGGGGATGCGGATCCAGCCCATCGGGTCCTTGAGCTGAGTAATCATCCAGGCGGCGGCGTGCGCAGCGTTGGGAACCGCGCCGCCGTAGGCGCCGGAGTGGACGTCGCGCGCGAGGCCCCGCAGGCGCACCTCCAGGTAGGCGAGGCCCCGGAGGCCGTAGGTGAGCGTGGGCAGGCCCGGAGCGAACATGGGCGAGTCGGAGATGAGCACGGCGTCGGCGGCCAGGCGCTCGCGATGGGCCTTCACGAAGGGCACCAGGTTGGGGCTGCCCACCTCTTCCTCGCCCTCAATCAGGAACTTGAGGTTTACGGGCAGGTCGCCGGCGAGCTGCATGGCCGCCGCCACGTGGGCGAAGACCTGCCCCTTGTCGTCGGAGGCGCCGCGGGCGTAGATCTTGCCGTCCTTGATCGTCGGCTCGAAGGGAGGGGTCTCCCAGAGCTCGAGCGGGTCGGGCGGCTGTACGTCGTAGTGACCGTAGACGAGCACCGTCGGCGCCGAGGCGTCCACCAGCTTCTCGGCGTAGACAATGGGGTGACCCGCGGTGGGCACGACCTCGACTGCGAACCCCACGCTAGCCAGGTGGTCCGTCACCCAGCGCGCGGCGCGTTCGACGTCCTGCTTGTGGCTGGGATCCGCCGATACCGAAGGGATGGCCAGGAACTCGAGGAGTTGATTCAGGGGATCGGTCATACCCCTAGTTTACGCGCCCTCGCCGCCCGCCTCCTGCGCCGCCTCACCTTCGGCCTCGCGGGCCTCGCCCACCTTGGCGATGAGTTCGAGCCGCAGGCGGCCAATCTCCGCCTCGAAGCGCTCCTGCAAGGCCTCGAGCTCCTGGCGCAGACGCATGATCTCCTCGACGCCGGCCAGGTTGACGCCCAGCTCCTGGGTGAGGCGACGGATCTCGCGCAAGTGCTCGATGTCGCGCTCCGAGTAGAGGCGGGTCTTGCCCGAACTGCGTTTGGGGCGGATGAGGCCCTTGCGTTCGTAGAGGCGCAGGGTCTGCGGATGCATGTCTACCAGCTCGGCGGCGACGGAGATTATGTAAACCGGACGGTCCTTGCTCACGGTGTGGCCTCCAGGAAGAACGCCTTGACATCTTCATTATAAACTTCCTGCGGCCCATGACGAAAGCCATCTAGGCCTAGTGGGTTGAAGAACAGCCCGGCGCTCGAGCGCCGGGCGGTTCCTGCAGGAGGACCGGGCTAGGCGTCCGGGTTGCCCTTGACGTAGGGCAGGTAGTGCGGCTGCCAGAAGTGACGGCGCACGTAGTCGAGAACGTCGTGTTCGGCCAGGCCGTCGAAGCGCGGTGTGTCGGCCACGCCATCGGACACGGCCTGCAGGATCACGCGCGCGGCCACGTACACGCTGGCCTCGCGCATCTCACGCACGAAGGGGTAGACCATACCCTGCTCGATGTGCCCTTCGTCCACGAAGTCGGCCAGGGCGTAGGAGGCCGCGAGCACCATGCCGTCGGTGATCTCACGCGCGTGCGCCAGGATCGCGCCGAAACCGAGACCCGGGAAGATGAAGGCGTTGTTGCCCTGACCGATGGGGTAGGTCTTGCCCTTGTACTCCACCGGGTCGAAGGGGCTGCCGGTGGCCACAATGGCCTGGCCTTCGGTCCAGCGCAGGATGTCCTCCGGTAGCGCTTCGGAAGCGCTCGTGGGGTTGGAAAGCGGGAAGATGACAGGGCGATCGGTGTGCTCGAGCATCGCCCGCACCACCGGCTCGCTGAAGGCGCCGGGGCGACCGGAGAGGCCGAGTAGCACAGTGGCGCCGGCGTTCTGGATGACCTCCAGCAGACCTGGGGCCTTGCCACTGTAGTCCCACGAGGTCACGGTGGCGGGGTCGTGGGCGTAGGGGCGCTTGTAGCTCTCCATCGCCCGATCGGTAAGGAGCAAGCCCTTGGAGTCGAGCACGAAGACGCGCGCCTTGGCCTCCTCCTCGCTCAATCCCTCACGCATGAGCCCCTGGACGATGGCCCAGGCCACGCCCACGCCGCCGGCCCCGGCGCCGTAGACCACGTAGACCTGGTCGGTGGCCGAGGCCTTCTTGACCCGCATGGCCCCGAGGATGCCCGCCCAGGCCACCGCGCCGGTCCCCTGGATGTCGTCGTTGAACGAGGGCAGCTCCTTACGGTAGCGCTCGAGCAGCGTGAAGGCCGCTTCCTTGGAGAAGTCTTCCCACTGGAGGATGGCCTTGGGGTAGCGCTTCTTGAAGGCTTGCACGAAGCGGTCCATGAACTGGTAGTAAGCCTCGCCCTTGAGGCGGTGGTGCCGCACACCCAGGTAGAGCGGGTCTTGCAGCAGGTCCTCACGGTCGGTGCCGACGTCGAGCTCGATGGGCAGGGTCTTGTCGGGGGCAACTCCACCGGCGCCGGTGTAAAGCGCAAGCTTACCGATTGAGATCGCCATGCCGCCGAAGCCCTGGTCCCCGATCCCGAGGATCGCCGAAGAGTCGGTGGCCACCACCAGACGCACATCCTCGAGGGGCACGTTGGCGAAGGCCTGGTCGGCGTTGTGGATGTTCTCGGTCGAGAGCGCGAGACCGCGCGGAAGCCGGTATATGTGCGAAAATTCCCGTACCGCCTCCCCTACCGTGGGGGTGTAGATGATGGGAAGCATCTCCTCCAGGTGGTCCACAAGCAGGGCGTAGAAGAGGACCTCGTTGCGATCCTGGAGGTTGCGCAGGTAGATGTGTTTTTCCAGGTCGTTGTCTTGAAGGCGGTACCTTCGGTAGACCCGCTCCTTTTGCTCCTCGATGCTGGTGATGTGCGCCGGGAGCAGCCCCTCGAGCTCCAGCAGCTCACGCTCCTCACGGGTGAAGGCGGTGCTCTTGTTTAGCAGCGGGATGCGCTGCAGCAAGAAGCCCGTGACGTACACCTCGAGGTACCGGTGGCCGTTCTTGTCCCGCTTAACGTCGTAATACCTGCTGACCTTGGCCATGATCCTATCATAGGACTTTGCCTTCATGCAGATGTCCTAACGCTTACCCTTGAACCGCGAGTAAAATTAACGGTGGAGGTAGACTATGGCAATCACTGGACGCCCCAAAGTTAGCGTAATCGGTGCCGGGCACGTAGGCGCGACGCTGGCCATGCGCATCGCCGAGGCCGCGCTGGCCGACGTGGTGCTCGTGGACATCGTCGAGGGCATGCCCCAGGGCAAAGCGCTCGACCTCTCCGAATCCAGACCCGTCGTGCTCAACGACGTGAACATCGTGGGCACCAACGACTACGCCGACATCGCCGGTTCCGACATCGTCATCACCACTGCCGGCGTGCCGCGCAAACCCGGGATGAGCCGCGACGACCTGATCGAGATCAACGGCAAGATCGCCGTGACGATGGGCGAAAATATCAAGAAGTACGCCCCCGACGCGTACATCATCCAGGTCGCCAACCCGCTCGACGCCATCACCTACGTGATCAGCGAGGTCGCGCAAACGCCCAAGCACAAGATTATGGGCATGGCCGGCGTACTCGACTCTGCCCGCTACCGCTACTTCATCGCCGAGGCGCTGGGCGTGAGCGTCAAGGACGTTCAGGGCATCGTCCTCGGCGGCCACGGCGACACCATGGTGCCACTGCCGCGCTTCACCTGGGTGGGCGGCGCACCCCTGCCCGACGTGATGCCGGCCGATCAGATCGAGGCCATCGTCGAGCGCACCCGTAACGGCGGCGCCGAGATCGTGGGCCTGCTCAAGACCGGCTCGGCCTACTACGCCCCCTCGGCGGGCGCCTTCGAGATGGCCAAGGCCATCATCAAGGATGAAAAGCGCATCCTGCCGGTGGCGGCCTACCTGAACGGCGAGTACGGCATCTCGGGCCTCTTCGTGGGCGTGCCCGCAGTGCTGGGCAAGGGCGGCGTCGAAAAGATCTGGCAGCTGCCGCTTTCCGACGAGGAGCTGGCCGCGCTCAAGAACAGCGCCGACCACGTCCAGGCGCTGGTGAACAAGGTCAACGAGCTCGGGATCCTGCACTAGCCCCGAGCCTTGGGGCGGCCGGTCCAGGGACCGGCCGCCCCTTTTGTTCTCACGCTTTTCAGAGCGGCGCTGGGTATACCTTTTCAATGTTCGTTAACCAGTCCAGTATTATCTTTTCCTATAAGCCGTTCGACTTTAAATATACGTTGCACCGCAAGGACGGGAGCCGCTGGAGCCTCCACGCCCGTGATCGGCGTTTCGAAATCGAGGTTGCCCGCCCCGGGGGCGAGGCGAAGCTTACGGAAACCCGCGCCTTCTGCCACGAAGAGCTGCGCACGCTGCTGTTCCAAGAGGTTCTGAAAGCGCGCGGTGCAGGGTACACCCTGCCGCAGGCGCTGACCCAGGAGGGGCTCATCGCCCGGGAAACCGTTCCGGCGGCGGATCTCGACTTCGGACTCGAGGGGGACCACTATGAGAAGGTGCTGCTTTTCGATGGCGATCTGCGCATCGAGGGCGATTTGAACCTCTTGACCTTGTACGACAACGCCGATGCCTTGGTCGTCCGCGGCGACCTGATCGTCAACGGAGGTGTTTACAATCCCGAAGGCGACTACGGGGCGGGCCTCCACGTCATGGGCAATCTTCTGACCGACTTTCTCGTGGTGGGAGGCAGCGAAGTCCGCGTCGACAAGAAGGTCTTCGCTCACGTGCTCGTTCTGAAATACTACAACCACGGACGGCTGGACTGCGATTATGACAGCCTCGGTACCTCGTTGCTCATCGACGAAGAGCCCGCGGATATTTTCTACGGCGAATTTAGATGGTACGGCATGCGCGATCTGCTGCTGCATACCGGAGTGCATCACGATTTTGTGTGGCATTTTGACGAGGACCGCACCCCGCCTCCCGAGGGAACCGACCCGTGGAGCCAAGAGATGGGGGAGTACCTGGAAGATGCACGCCTCGAGCCCAGCACATTTATCCAGCGATTGGTCCAGGACGCTTACGAAAGCGGCAGGATGCATCTGCAAAAGCTGCTGTTTACGGCCCTGCCGGGGATGATCGAAGACGGCTCGTGGCGCTAACCCAACCGTGCGCGCCGGGTAGGATACGGGTATGGCGACGATCGAAACGCACGTTTCCGGCTCCGTCCTGACGATCGAGCTGAACCGCCCCACCAGGCTCAATGCGCTCAACGCTACTCTGCTCGAAGAGCTTTCCGAAGCCCTGTCGGCAGCAGAGGACCCGGCCGTTCGTGCGGTGCTGCTGACCGGCCGCGGCGGGGCTTTCTCTGCCGGGCAGGACCTACAGGAAGCCGGCGTGGGCGGGCTTGACTACCAGGAGCACCTTGAGCGCTACAACCGGATTGTGCTGCAGATGCGCCGGCTGCCCAAGCCTGTCGTAGCGGCCATCGAGGGGGTGGCCGCGGGCGCAGGCATGGCGCTCACCCTGGCCGCCGACATGCGCGTCGCTGGACGGGACGCGGTCTTCGTAACGGCCTTCGCCCGCATCGGCCTCGTGCCCGACTCCGGCATGACCTTTACCCTACCCCGCACCGTGGGCTGGGGCCGGGCCTTCGAGCTGCTGGCCCTCTCGCCCGAGATCCCCGCCGAGCGCGCCCTGGAGTTGGGGCTCGTCAACCGCCTGAGCGAGCCCGGCCGCGCGCGGGACGACGCCCTGACGCTCGCACGCGAGCTGGCCGGGGGGCCAACGCGGACCTACGCCCTCATCAAGGAGGGGCTGAACGCCAGCGCTAGGCTTGGGCTCGAGGAGACGCTCGAGCTTGAGGCGCAACTGCAGAAGGTGGCCGGCTCCAGCAGTGACCACCGCGAAGGCGTGGCGGCCTTTCTGGAAAAACGCCGCGCCAACTTCGAGGGCCGCTAGCCTCAGCCATCGCTCAAAGGGCTGCGGTAGGGTAAGGGCATGAAACGGACAGCCTGGTTCGCCCTCCTGCTTACCTTTTCGCTGGCTTTCGCCCAGGACGCCGGCACGCGCGCAGTTCCGGTGACGGTGCTGGGCTTCGACCTCAACGTGGTCTGGCCCACCCCCACGCTGCAGATCTTCGGGCCGGAGTGCGAGACGACGGCGCAGGCGTCCTTCGCGCTAGCTAACCGCCTCGACCCGCGCGTGCCCGCCGAGGTCGAGCGGTACGCCTGCTACCGCCTCATGGTAGCCGGGCCCGACAAGCAGGCCACCACGATCAACTTCATCGCCGGCTACACCCGCCAAGGCGCGGGCTACACGCTCACCTTCGAGCAAAGCGACGCGGCGGGGAGGCTGGTGCAGGTGTGGGAAAAGCAGGACGCGCCCGCGCTGGTCTACGTATTCAGCTTTCTCGACGACCGCATCGACCTCGTGGTGGGGCAGGTAACGCTAGCCGCCGCGAACGAAGGCTGAACGCCGCTTCGCCTGACCGAGCAACCACTCCGCGCCCTGCTGGGGCGCGGTTTCCCAGTCGGCGCCGTGTTCGAGCCCCGCAGCGGTGGCGAGCTCGTAGCTTTCAGCCATGAGCGTGGTGTCGAGGGTGAGCACCTTGTTGAGGGCCTCGAGCGCCGGGGGAAGGTCGAGGGGGCGCAGTGCAAAGAGCAGGTGCTCGAGCGCGAGCGCGTAAACCTGGCCCACGGCCGGAATCAGCGCCGAGATGCGCACCCCGTGGCGGGCGTGAACGACGCCGATGCGCCAGCGCGTCTCCGCGTAGGCCTCGTCGTAGACGCCGTCGAAAAGCTGGCGGTACCACTGCTCGAAGTTGCCGTAGAGCCGCTCCACGCGCCCCGGCTCCTTCCATAGCAAGGCCCGCGTGCTCGGATCCTGGCCCAGGTGATCGTAAAAGGCGAGGGCCATCTCATGGGCCAGCGGATGCATGAGGGGGCGCAGACGCACGAGCTGCTCGGCGTGCTCGGGGCGAAAACCGACGCGAGCAAGCAGCGCATCCACGGGGTCGTGTTCCATTACCGCCCCATCCTATCCATCCGCGGGCTCGTCGGCAAGGACCCCGGCCTCGCCCGGCTCGAGCACCGCTTCGGCGCGGACCGCGTCAAGCAGGAAGGCCTCGGTGTCGCCCGGCTCGAACCCCTCGGGCAGCTCGCGCGGCGCCACCTTCCAGAAGTCACCCCGCCGCTCTTCCCACGCCTCCAGGATCGCCGCCGCGCGGGGGCTGACGGTGAGGCGGTGGTGGCGCTCGATCATGCGGCGCAGGAGCTCTTCGTCCACCCCACCCGCGGGCACGCGGGCGATGGCCACGAGCGTGGGGTTGTAGCGCTCGGGAAAGCGGCTTTCGGGGTCGTAAACGTAGGCCACACCGCCCGTCATGCCGGCGGCGAAGTTGCGGCCAGTCTCCCCCAACACGACCACCAGGCCGCCCGTCATGTACTCGCAGGCGTGCTCGCCCACGCCCTCCACCACCGCACGCGCCCCCGAGTTGCGCACCGCGAAGCGCTCGCCCACGCGCCCGGCCACGTAGAGGCTGCCACCGGTGGCGCCATAGAGCACGGTGTTGCCCGCCAGCACCTCGGGAACCTCGCGCCACAGCGGCGGACGCACGGACAGCACGCCACCGGCCATGCCCTTGCCCAGGTAGTCCTGCGCCTCGCCCACGAGCTCGAAGAAGACCCCGGGGCTCAGGAAGGCGCCGAAGCTCTGGCCCGCCACCCCGTCGAAGCGGGCGTGGACCGTACCCGCGGGCAGGCCCTCGTGGCCGTGGAAGCGCGCGATCTCGCCGCTGATGCGGGCGCCCACCGCCCGCTCGCGGTTGCTGATCGCGAAGCGGGCAAAGCGCGCCTTGCGGTCCTTGAGCGCGGGCGCGAAGGTGGCGTGAACCTGGTCGTCGAGCAGGGGCCCGTCCTCGGGGCGTTCGGCCCGGCCCTCGGGCGGACGCGGCCGCCAAGCGGGCAGCGGGGCCAGAAGCTCGTCGAGCCGCAGCTCCCCCGCCCGCGCCAGCCGCACCTCGCGGCGCTCGAGCAGGTCCACCCGCCCCACGATCTCGTCGAGGCTGCGGAAACCCATCTCGGCCAGGATCTCACGCACCTCCTGGGCCACGTAGGCGAAGAAACGCACCGCGTGCTCGGGCGCGCCCGGGAAGCGCTTGCGCAGGGTCTCGTTCTGGGTGGCCACGCCCACCGGGCAGGTGTTCAGGTGGCACTGGCGCGCCATCACGCAGCCCACCGCTACTAGCGCCGCGGTGCCAAAGCCGAACTCCTCGGCGCCCAGCAGCGCCGCCAGCACCACGTCGCGGCCGGTCTTGAGACCGCCGTCCACCTGCAAGCGCACCCGGTCGCGCAGGCCGTTTTCGAGCAGCACCCGGTGGGCCTCGGCGAGACCGAGCTCCCAGGGGCTGCCGGCGTACTTGATCGAACTCAGCGGCGAGGCTCCGGTGCCGCCGTCGGCACCCGAGATGAGCACCCGGTCGGCGTAGCCCTTGACCACGCCGGCGGCGATCGTGCCCACCCCCACCTCGCTCACCAGCTTGACGCCCACGCGCGCGTGGCGGTTCACCCGCTTGAGGTCGTAGATGAGCTGGGCCAGGTCCTCGATCGAGTAGATGTCGTGGTGCGGCGGGGGTGAGATCAGGGTGACGCCCGGGGTGGCCCCGCGCACCCGCGCGATCTCGTGGTTCACCTTGAAGCCGGGGATCTGACCGCCCTCGCCGGGCTTGGAGCCCTGGGCCATCTTGATCTCGAGCTCGTCGGCGCTCACCAGGTAGGCGGGCGTCACCCCGAAGCGGCCCGAGGCCACCTGCTTGACGCGGCTGTTGCCCAGGTCGCCGGCGTGCGGGTGCCACTTCGACCGGGTGAGGTCGGGCCGGTCGGCGCGGTAGGGGTGATAGCGCACCGGATCCTCCCCGCCCTCGCCCGAGTTGCTCATGGCGCCGATGCGGTTCATGGCTACGGCCAGCACCTCGTGGGCCTCGCGTGAGAGCGCACCGAAGCTCATCGCCTGGGTGCGAAACCGCTCGACGATCGCCTCGATGGGCTCAACCTCCTCGAGCGGCACGGGTCGCTCGGCCTTCTTCCAGGCGAGCAGGTCGCGCACCGCCGCCGGCGGGCGCTCGTTGACCGCGCGGGCGTAGGCCTCGTAACTCTCCCGCCGTTCCTCGCGCACCGCCTTGTGCAGCGACTTGAAGACAGTGGGGTTGAAGGCGTGGTACTCGCCTTTCTTGCGGAAGCGGAACTCGCCCCGGTCAGGGAGTTCCGGCGGGTCGGCGTAGGCCTCCTCGTGGAAGGCGAGCACGTCCCGGGCGATACGCTCGAGCCCAATCGCCCCGAAGCGCGCGGGCGTGCCCTTGAAGTATGCCTCCACCACCTCGTCTTTCAGCCCCAGGATCTCGAAGATCTGCGCTCCCCGGTAGCTGGCCAAGGTGGAGATGCCCATCTTGGCCAGGATCTTGCGCAGGCCCTTCTCGACGCCGCGCTGGTAGTTGAGGAGCGCCTGCTCGAGCGAGATGGGCGCGCGGCCGCGCGGGTCGCGCTCCACCAGGTCGCGCACCGAGGCGAGCGCCAGGTAGGGGTAGACGAGGTCAGCGCCATAGCCCAGGAGCACCGCGAAGTGGTGGTCCACCCGCGCCTCGCCGGTCTCGACGATCAGCGAAACACGCATGCGCCGCCCCAGTCTGATGAGGTGGTGGTGCACCCCGCCCACGACCAGCGGCATGGGAATGGGGGCCCACTCCGGCCCCACGCCCCGGTCCGAGAGCACGAGCACGTTGTAGCCCTGCTCCACCGCCGCCTGGGCCTCCTGCAGCACCGCGTCGAGCGCGCGGCGCATCGCCTCGGGTCCGCCGTAGGCGGGGAAGCGCGTGCGCAGGCGGTAGGGACGGTACCAGGTGTCGTCGTGGTTGAAGATCCACTCGAGCTGGTCGCCGTGGATGAGCGGGGAGTCGAACTCCATCTGGTGCGCTGCGCCCTCCTGCTCCTCCAAAAAGCTCATGCGCGGCCCCACCAAACTGCGCAGCGACATCACCATCTCCTCGCGCAGCGGATCAATGGGAGGGTTGGTCACCTGCGCGAAGCGTTGGCGGAAGTAGCGGTAGAGCCACTGCGGCTGCGCCGAGAGGAAGGGAGGCGGGGTGTCGTCGCCCATCGAGCCGATGGGCTCGCCGCCCAGGCGGCTCATGGGCGCGAGCAGGTGGGTCTGGTCCTCGCGGCTGTAGCCGAAGGCCTTCTGCAGCCGCACGAAGTCCTCGGCCGCCGGCAGGTCGCGCCCTTCGTAGAGCAGGTTCTTGGTCTTGGGAGGGTAGGTGCGGTGGCGGCGCACCCAGACGGCGTAGGGCCGGCGGGTGGCATAGCGCAGCTTGATCGCCTCGTTGCGGTATACCCTCCCCTTTTCGGTGTCCACGGCGAAGATCTGCCCCGGCCCCAGGCGCCCCTTCACCGCCACCTCCTCGGCCTCAGCGTCCACGATGCCCGTTTCGGAGCCGAGGACCACGAGCCCGTCGGCCAGCATCCAGTAGCGCAGCGGCCGCAAGCCGTTGCGGTCAAGCGAGGCGGCGGCGTAGCGGCCGTCGGAGTAGACGAGCGCAGCCGGGCCGTCCCAGGGCTCGGTGAGCGAGGCGTGGTACTCGAAGAAGGCCCGCACCTGCGGGTCCACATCGGCCACGTTCTCGTAGGCCTCGGGCACGAGCATCATCATCGCGTGCAGCGGGTCGCGCCCGCTCTGGACCAGCAGCTCGAAGACGTTGTCGAGGGTGGCCGAGTCGCTGCCGGTTTCGTCCACCACCGGCTTGAGGTCCTCCAGCGCCTCGCCCCAGTGCTGGCTGATAAGCTCGGGCTCGCGCGCCTTCATCCAGTTGACGTTGCCCTGCAGGGTGTTGATCTCGCCGTTCTGGGCCAGGTAGCGGAACGGCTGGGCCAGCGGCCAGGCGGGGAAGGTGTTGGTGGAGTAGCGCTGGTGGAAGAGGGTCAGCGCCGTCTGGTAGTAAGGGTCGGCCAGGTCGGGGTAGTAGGCGGCCAGGTCGCGGGCGAGCATCAACCCCTTGTAGACGAGCCGGCGCGAAGAGAGCGAGACGGCGTAAGCGTCCAGCCCGGCCGCGCGCCAGGCCTTCTCGATGCGGCGCCGCGCCCGGTAGAGGGTGCGCTCGTACTCGGGGGGACGCAGGCCCGGCGGGCGGAGCAGCACCGCCTGCCAGATGGCGGGCTCCACCGCCCGCGCCCGCTCGCCCAGGACCTCGGGGTTGGTGGACACCTTGCGCCAGGTGGCGAGCGGCACCCCCAGGCGCTCGAGCTCCTCGGCCACCACCGCCCGCGCCCGCTCGGCGGCCTCTTCCTCACGCGGCAGGAAGAACATGCCCACCGCGATGTCGCGCGGGTTCTCGGGCGCGATGCCCTCGCGCACGAGCACCCGCTTGAAGAGCGGGTAGGGGATCTGCGTGAGCAGCCCCACGCCGTCGCTGGTCAGGCCGTCCGCGGCCACGGCGCCGCGGTGCGCCATGCGCGCGAGCGCCTCGATACCAAGCTGCAAGACGCGGTGGCTGCGCCGGCCAGAGGAATCCGCAATAAAGCCGATGCCGCAAGCGTCGTGTTCGAGTCCGTGAGTTGAGCCAAGACGGGCGTTCATGCCTCTCCTTCGCGCACGCCGGGCGTGCTCATATTCATTCTTTCTAATCGGGGCGGTGCGTATATTAATACGCTCCTATGGAGCCTAATTGTATCTTCAGGTTTTCAATTCGTCAATACACGGCCGCAGCAGAGCGAAATTGGGTCACTTTAACTTGACACGAGAGAAACGTATAGATACGATACAAACTAGATACAACCCTATTCGGAGGTCGTCCGTGGAAACGTTGCGCGTATCTGGTAAGTCTCGTCCTAACTCCGTAGCTGGAGCCATTGCCGCGCTGTTGCGCTCGCAGGGGGAAGTGGAGGTGCAGGCCATCGGGCCCGCGGCCGTCAACCAGGCGGTCAAGGCCATTGCCATTGCACGTGGCTACATTACCCCCGACAACCTCGATCTGTTCGTAAAACCCGCTTTCGTCAAACTCGAGCTTGAGAACGAGGAGCGCACCGCGCTGCGCTTTACGGTCAAGTCGCAGCCGCTGAACTCCTGACGTGATGACCTCCCCGCGCGCCCTCGCGACCGCGTGGGAATCATGAACTTCACCCTGGGTTTGCTACACTCTGGGCATGATGCTCTTTGGACCTTTTACGTGGCTGATCCTGCTGGTGCTGCTGGCCACCTTCCTCATACAGGGGTGGCTGCAGCGCACGTACGCGACCTATAGCAAGGTTCCCAACGCCCGCGGCCTCACCGGCGCGGAGACGGCCCGCCTCATCCTCGACCGCTACGGCCTCACCCAGGTGAAGGTGGAGCCGATCCGCGGCCAGCTCACCGACCACTATGACCCGCGCACCAAGACCGTGCGCCTCTCCGAGGGCAACTACGCCTCGCCCTCGCTGGCGGCGCTGGCGGTGGCCGCCCACGAGGTGGGGCACGCGCTCCAAGACGCCGACGACTACGTGCCCATGCGGGTGCGGGCGCAGCTGGTGCCGGCCGCGCAGATCGGCAGCAACCTGGGTCCCTGGCTCTTCATCATCGGGCTCATGCTCCAGCTCACCGCTCTCGCCCAGATCGGGCTCTACCTCTTCGCCGCGGCCGCGCTCTTCCAGCTGGTCACGCTCCCGGTGGAGTTCAACGCCAGCAACCGCGCGCTCAACAACCTGAAGAAGTTCGAGCTGCTCACCCCCAACGAGCTGCCCGCGGCCAAGAAGGTGCTCACTGCGGCGGCCATGACCTACGTGGCGGCTCTGGCCATGAGCGTGGCCTACCTGCTCCAGTACGCCGCCATCCTGGGCATGGGGCGCGACGACTGAACGCGGCTCCCATGGCTCACGACGCCCGGGCGCTGGCGCTCTCGGTTCTCGAAAAGGTGGGGCGCGGCAAGTTCGCCGCGCCCGCGCTCGATCTGGCGCTGGAGCGCGACCCGCTCGAGCGCCAGGAACGCGGCCTCACCACCGACCTAGTCTACGGCACGCTGCGCCGGCTGCGCTGGCTCGACGCCTCACTCGCGCCGCTGCTGCGCCGACCCGAAAGACTGCCGCCCTGGCTCCGCTGGCTCCTGCGCGCGGGGAGCTACGAAGCGCTCTTCACCCCGCGCCCGCGCCACGCGGTGGTGCACGCCTGGGTCGAGACGGCCAAGAAGCGCTCCGGGAGGCTCGCGGGGCTGGCCAACGCAGTTCTGCGCCGGGTGGAGCTGGTCGAGGCCCCCGAACCGGTGAGGCTGGGCGTGCCCGACTTCCTCTGGGAGGAATGGCGGGCGCACTTCGCCCCTCTCGACTGGGTCGAAGCCCTCAACGAGCCCGCACCGCTGTGGCTGACCCTCTACCCCGGAGGGCGTGAGCTGCTGGAGGCCCAGGGAATCGCCTACACGCCCGGGCCAGTCCCCGACTCGGTTCGGGTCGAGGGACATGCCCTGCGGGAGATCGAGGCCTTCGTGCGGGGTCAGGCCCAGCCGCAGAACCCCGCCTCGCTCTTCGCCGCCCAGCTGCTCGATCCGCCCGCGGCTGCGCGGGTGCTCGACCTGGCCGGCGGCGCCGGACTCAAGGCGGCCTGGCTGGCGGCGCGGGGCGCGGTGGTGACCAGCGTAGACGCGAACGCGCGCCGACAGGAGGAAGGGTGGAAAAACCTGCGCCGGCTGGGGCTGGAGGTGACGTTCCTGCACCACGACCTGACCGAACCCCTGGGACTGCGCGCGCCTTACGTACTCCTCGACGCCCCCTGCCTCGGCACGGGCACGCTGCGCGGCCATCCCGAGCTGCGCATGCGCCTGCGCCCCGAAGACCTGCCCGCCTCCGCCGCGCGACAGCGGCGCTTGCTCGAAAACGCAGCCCTGGCGGTCGAGGAGGGTGGGGTGCTGGTCTATGCGGTCTGCTCGCTCACCCAGGCCGAAGGGGAGAAGCAGATCGCCCGCTTCGTGGAGACCCACCCCGAGTTCACCGCCGAGCGTTTCGAGGCCCCGCTACCGGTGTGGTCCACCGGCCACGGGGCCTACGTGCGCCCCACGGAGGGGCTCGACGGCTTTTATTACGCCCGGCTACGCAGGGCGGACGGCTAGTGCTGTGGCGCTTCGTCCTCGCTGAAGAGGCGGTCGGCGAAGGCCATCCAATACCCGCCGAAGAAGGGGAAGAGCACGATCAGGATCCAGCCGTAGATGCTGGGCATCCAGCTGCCTAGGAAGAGCTTGTTGAGGATCAAGACCCCCACGAGCAGGGCGAGGAAGAAAGCCACGTAGTAGGTGAAGAACTTTTTCATACCCTCAATCTAGAAGATCTTCGCGGTTTTTCCTAGGGACAACCCTCACCGGGGAGTGAGCCGCCACTTGGCCCCCTGGGGGGTGTCCTCCACGATCACGCCCAGGTCGGCCAGCCGGGCACGGATGGCGTCGGCGGTGGCGAAGTCACGCCGCTGGCGGGCGGCCTCGCGCTGCTCAAGCAGCAGCTCGATCAGCCCTTCAAGCAGCGGCCCCTCGAGCCGTGCCGCGAGCACCCGCTCTGGGAAGAGGCCCAGCACACCTTCGCCCAGGCGCTCGAGCGTCTCGCGCGCGCACACCAGGCTCTCTCGCCCCTCGCCCGCGGCCAGCGCCTTGTTGAGTTCAGGCAGGAACGAAAAGAGCGCCGCGATCGCCTCGGGCGTGCCCAGGTCGTCGTCCATGGCCGCGGCAAAGTCCCGCTCCAGCTTGCCCAGCGCCTCGTCCAACACGGGCAACCGGCCCTCGCGCGCCCGCTCCGCCTCAGCGCGCAGCGTACGGTAGGCCTCGAGCAGGCGGAAGTAGGCCTTGCCCGCCGCCTCGAGCCCGGCGTCGGTGAGGTCGAGGACGCTACGGTAGTGGCTTTGCAGCAGGTAGAAGCGCACCACCATCGACTCGTGCTTTTCCAGCAGCTCGCGCAGGGTGATGAAGTTGCCGGTGCTCTTGGCCATCTTCTCACCGTTCAAAAGCACGTGGTTGTGGTGCATCCAGTAGCGGGCGAACTCGTGGCCGGCCGCTTCCGCCTGGGCGATCTCGCACTCATGGTGGGGGAACTGCAGGTCGATGCCGCCGGCGTGGATGTCGAAACCCTCGCCCAGGTACTTGAGGCTCATCGCCGAGCACTCGATGTGCCAGCCGGGGTAACCTTCGCCCCAGGGGCTGGGCCAGCGCATCAGGTGCTCCGGTTCGGCCCGCTTCCACAGCGCCCAGTCGCGCGGATCTTCTTTCTCGCCGCGCACCTCGACGCGCGCACCCGCCTGCTGGTCCTCGAGCCTGCGGCCCGACAGCTTGCCGTAGTCGGGCCACTTGGCGGCGCGGAAGTAGACCGAGCCGTTCACCTCGTAGGCGTAACCGCGCTCCAGAAGCTCTTTGGTCAGTTCGATCTGCTCGATGATGTGGCCGCTGGCGCGGGGGGTGATGCTGGGTTTGGCCACGTTGAGCGCGTCGGTGTCCTCGAAGTAGCGCCAGAAGTACTTGTCGGCTACCTCCATGGGCTCGAGCCGCTCCAACTTGGCCCGCTTCTGAACCTTGTCCTCGCCCTCGTCGGCGTCGTCGGTGAGGTGGCCCACGTCGGTCACGTTGGAGACGAAGCGCACCCGGTACCCCTCGTGCATCAGCCAGCGCCGCAGCACGTCGTAGACCACCGCCGCCCGGCCGTGGCCCAGGTGGGCGTCGGAGTAGACCGTAGGCCCGCAGACGTAGATGCCCACGTACCCCGGGGTGGCCGGTTCGAACTTCACTTTCTTGCGCTGCATGGTGTCGTACAAGTAAAACGGCATGGAACCTCCTAAGGCACGGTTCGAGGGCTGGACTTTGGGGGAATCCAGGAGCGGGGGGCTACCGCCGACATCGGCGCGCGGGCCTCATGCCCGAATTCTATCACGCGCCGGCCAAGCAACGGTCCTTCAGCCCCTGCAGGAAGCCCTCGATGTTCTCTTGCATCAGCTTCTTAACGAGCTTTTGCAGGAGCGCGCCGAACATCGGCAGGTTGAGCTCGTAGTCGAGGGTGAGTTTGACGCGCGTCTGCGCTTCGCCTTCGGGGGTGAAGACCCAGGTGCCCTCGTACTTGTCGAAGTCGCCCTCCTCGCTGTAGAAGCGGTTGCGCAGGTTGGCGTCGTCCCACTCCTCCACCTCGGTCCACTGCACCTTCTTGCCCATGGCCACGGCCAGGTAGCGGGACACCGAGCGTTCGGGGGTCTGCTCGAGCACCTTCAGTTCCTTGACGTCCTTGAGGTAGGGCGCGAGCCCCTCCAGGTCCTTGGCCGCGGCGTAGACCTCGGCGGCCGGGCGCGGAATCACGATCTCGGCTTCGACGGTTGGCATAGGCCCGTTTTACTTCGTTTCGCCGTCTTCCCGCAACTTTTCGAAACGCTGCGCCGCCTCCACGGCTACGGCCAGCGCGAAGCCGCGCGCCTGCAAGAAGCGCACCATACGCGCGTGCTCGCCCTTGTGGCGCCACGCCGACTTGCCCAGCAGCGCCAGCGCCCGCGCAACCTCCCCTTCCCCCTCTTCGCCCTCCGCAAGCACC
>JALSQD010000080.1 GCA_026985615.1 Thermaceae bacterium
GCCAGCGCCTCGAGCGCCCGGGCCACCCCTTCGGGATCGGCTTCGCGCACCCAGCGCTCGACCCACTCAAGGACCGCCCGCTTTTCTTCGGTGTCCGCGGCGCGCGTGCCCGGGCCCAGCAGCGAGGGCACGAAGCCTTCCACCAGCACCTCCGTGCCTTCGGCGCGCACCCGAGCCGCCAGCTCCGCGCGCCTGGCCTTGCCGGCCTCGTCGTCGGGCTGGGCGCGGGTGTCGGCGAGCACCAGCCCGGCGACGCGTTCGGGGAAGAGGTCCCAGATCCGGAAGGCCAGGTAGCCCCCCATGGACAGCCCCACGAAGACGGCCTCCTCGAAACCCAGGTCGTCGAGCGTTTCGTCCAGCTCCTCGGCCCAGGCCTCCAGGCTCGCCGCGCCCGGCTCGCGGCCGCCGAAGCCGGGCAGGGCGGGGGCGTAGACCGAGTAGCGCCCTT
Organism: Thermaceae bacterium; assembly: GCA_026985615.1. GTDB lineage: Bacteria > Deinococcota > Deinococci > Deinococcales > Marinithermaceae > Oceanithermus. Next base: position 449 of record JALSQD010000080.1, read on the forward strand.
CCAGCTCGGCCACCTGGGGCGACCACATCTCGGGACTGAACGGGAAGGCGTGCAGCAGCACGACGGGTTTGGCGCAGGTCAACCATTCCATGGTTCCCCTTTCAGGCCGCGCGATTCCAGGAGCGCGACCAGGGCGGCGTCGCGAACGCCCACCCAGTTTTCCCCGTCCTTCTGAAAGGCCACGATCTTGTCCTCGCCCGCGGCCTCCTTCCACAGCTGCATCAGGTGGGCGTCGCCCGCGAGCAGCGGGGTCACCTGTTTGGCGCGGTAGGCCTTCATGACGGACGCGCTTCCTCGATCGCCTGCTCCAGGGCGTTCCAGGCCAGCGTGGCGCACTTGACGCGCGCGTGCAGCTTGGCCACCCCCTGCAGGGCGCTGAGGTCGCCCAGCTCGGGCGCCGGGGGCTCGCCCTCGACCACCATGGCCTTGAACTTCCTCTCCAACTCGAGCGCCTCGTCCAGGGTCCGGCCCCGGATCAGGTCGGTCATCATGCTCGCCGAGCTCTGGCTAATGGCGCAGCCGTGCCCGGTGAAGCGGGCCTCGGCGATGCGGCCGTCCTCGATCTTCAGGTAGAGCTCGATTTGGTCGCCGCAGCTGGGGTTGTGACCGCCGACCTTGACGGTAGCGCCCTCCAGCGGGCCGAAGTTGTGCGGCCGCTGGGCGTGCTGCATGATCGTCTCACGGTAGAGTTCTTCGAGCAGGCTCATGCCAACTCCATTCTAGCGGGGTGCGGGCGTCGGGGAGCCGCGCCCCTTGCTACAACCAGTCCGCGAAAAACTTCCGGGCCTCCAGCAGCGCCTCCACCAGCCGGTCCACGTCGCTGGGGGTGTTGTAGACGTAGAAGCTCGCGCGGGCGGTGGCCGCGACCCCCAGCCGCCGGTGCAGCGGTTGGGCGCAGTGGTGGCCGGTGCGCACGGCCACGCCGCGCCCGTCGAGCGCGGTGGCCAGGTCGTGGGGGTGGAGCCGGCCCAGGTTGAAGGCGATCACCCCGCCCCGGTCCGCGCCGCGGGGCCCGTAGAGGTGCAGGTCGGGCACCTCGTCCAGCCGCTCAAGGGCGTATTCGAGCAGCGCGCGGTCGTGGGCCCAGACGT
>JALSQD010000081.1 GCA_026985615.1 Thermaceae bacterium
CCTGGACTACTACAACCGAAGGAGGCCGCACCGAGCCCTGAACGGCCTGTCGCCCCTGGAGTTCCTGGCTATGATGCAAGAGGAGTCGGTCCCCCAAAGAGTCTCAGATGTGTTGACCGATTACAGGGGCTGGGCGTCTGCACCAGGCGGCGGGTAAACTCAACGACGGGCTCGTACACGTCAGGTCGCCCTTCTGCGCGGGTCGAAGGCGTCGCGCATCCAGTCGCCGATCAAGTTGGTGGCCAGCACCAGCGTGGCCAGCACCAACCCGGGCAGCACGGTGGTCCACCAAACACCCGAGTAGATGTAGTCGAGGCCGCGCTGGATCATCAGCCCGATGGCCGGGGTCTCGATGGAAACACCCACCCCGAGGAACGAAAGGGTGGCCTCGAGCAGGATGACGCGCGGCACATCCACCGACATCTGCACCAGGATGACCGAGAGCACGTTGGGCAGGATGTGGCGGAACATGATGCGCCCCTGGCTCATGCCCAGCGCCTCGGCGGCGAGCACGTACTCCCGCTCGCGCTCCGAAAGCACCGCCCCGCGCACGAGCCGGGCGTAGCTCGCCCAGCCCACCACGCCGATGACCAGGATGAGCTTGATCACGCTCCCCCCGCCGGTGAGGGCCAGGACCACGAGGGCGACCAAGAAGGTGGGAACGGCCAGTTGGATGTCGGCCAGGCGCATGATGCCCTCGCCCAGCCGCCCGCCGCTGTAGCCAGCGAGCAGGCCGAGCGGCGTGCCGATGAGCACGCTGATCACCACCGCCCCAAACCCCACGGCCAGGCTCACCCGCAGGCCGTAGAGGAGGATCGAGAGCACGTCGCAGCCCTGCTCGTCGGTGCCGAGCGGATAGGCCCAGTCGCCCCCCTCGACCCAGGCCGGGGGCATCTGCGAAATCATGAGGTCGCCCTGCATAGGGTCGTGCGGCGCGAGCATGGGCGCGAAGATCGCCGCCAACACGAAGGCCAGCAGCACCAGCGCAGCGAACCAGGGAAAGTTCTTAGGCATAGCGCACCCTCGGATCGATGAGCGCGTAGAGCAAGTCCACGAGCAGGTTGACCACGGCGAAGAGCACCGCGGTAACGATGATGAAGGCGATGATCACCGGTCGGTCGTCGGAGTAGAGGGCGTCGAGCGCCAGGCGGTTCATGCCGGGAATGGCGAAGATCTTCTCGGTGACGACGGCGCCTGCCATCAGGTGGCCGAACTGCAAGCCCGCAACGGTGATGAAGGGAATCAAGGCGTTGCGCAGGGCGTGCTTGTAGACCACCACCCGCTCGGCCAGGCCCTTGGCCCGGGCGGTGCGGATGAAGTCCTGGTTCAACACGTCGAGCATGGTCGAACGCACCATGCGCAAGAAGAGGGCGATGCGATAGAGCGAGAGGGTGAAGGCCGGCATCAGGTAGTGCTTCCAGCTGGAAAGCCCCGACGAGGGCAGCCAGCCGAGGTTGACCGAGAAGATGAGGATGAGCATGATGCCGATCCAAAAGGCGGGGGCGGAGATGCCCAGCACCGAAAGGAAGCGCAGGGTGCGGTCCACGCTAGTGTCCACGCGGATCGCCGCCGCCACGCCCATGGGCAGGCCCAGGACGATGGCGATGAGCATTGCCGCAAGCACGAGCTTGAGGGTGGTGGGGAAGCGCTCGAGGATCAACCCCAGCGCGGGCTCACCCGAGAGAAAGGAGACGCCCAGGTCTCCCTTGGCCAGCTGCACCATGAAGCGCAGGTACTGCACGTGCAGCGGCTTGTCGAGGCCATAGGCCTTGCGCAGCTCCTCTACCTGCGCCTGGTTGAGGTCCTGGGGCGCCAGGTTTTCCATGGGGTCGCCGGTGAGCTGCAACCCCAGGAAGATCATCGTGGCCACCACGAAGACGGCGAAGATGGTTTGCGCGGTTCGAACGACGAGATAACGCAGCATGAGCGGACGCCTGGGTTTCCCTGGGCCGGCGCATGCCGGCCCAGGGAGTGAGGGCTACTTCTTCTTCGCCTCGAAGGCGTGCAGGTATTCGTCGGGACGCGGGGTGAACTCGACGCCATTGACGACGCCCGCGATCACGTTCTCGTAGTGAAGCGGAATGTAGGCCACGTCCTGCACCATGGCGATCTCCATAGCCTGCTGCAAGAGGGCGTCACGCTCCTTGGGGTCGAAGGTGCTGGCCGCCTTCTCGATGAGCGCGTCCACCTCGGGGTTGTGGTAGCGCTGGCGGTTGAAGCGCCCGTAAAGGCCCTCGGCGTCCTTGGAGTGGAACATCGAGATCATGTGTTCACCGAGTCCATCGAGCCCCAGCCAGCCATGTAGAGGGTGAAGTGGCCCTTGGTCATGTTGGGGAAGAAGACCTTCTTGGGTACCGCGTTCACCTCAGCCTTGATCCCGATCTTGCGCAGCATGCTGGCCATGGCCTGGGCGATCTGGGCGTCGTTGAGGTAGCGGTCGTTGGGGGCGTCGATGCGCAGCTCGAAGGGGACGCGGCCGCCGTCCTTGGTGGGAAGCTCGAGCCAGCCGTCGCCGTCCTTGTCGCCGTAGCCCAGGTCCTCGAGGATCTTGCGCGCGCCCTCGGGGTCGTAGGGGAAGCGGCGGATGTTGGGCGAGTAACCCTCGTGCACCGGCGCCAGGAACTGCTGGGCCACGGTCGCCGCGCCGCCCATGATCTTCTTGACGATGGCCTCTTCGTCAATGGCCATGTAGATGGCCTTACGGGCCTCGGGGTCGAGGAAGGGGTTCTTCGCACCCTCGGGCAGACCCTCGGAGCCGTACTCGCGCCAGTAGTCCATGGCCACGCAGATCACGCGCACGCCCGGGGTCTGTTTGACCGTGGCGCGGCCGGAGCGCTCGACGCGGGCGAAGTCTTGCGGCAGCACCTTCTCGGCGACGTCGATCTCGCCCGAGAGCAGGCTGGCCACACGGGTCGCGCCCTGCGGAATGTTCTTGAGGGTGACGTTCTTGAAGTCTGGCTTGGTGCCCCAGTAGTCCTCGAAGCGGACCAGGGTCAGGTGGTCGGCGTTGAGCCACTCGACGAACTTGTAGGGGCCGGTGCCGATGGGGTGCTTAGCGAAGCCCTCCTCGCCCACCTTTTCGAAGTAGGCCTTGGGGATGACCGCGGCGTGGTCGAGGTGCGCGGGCAGGAGCGGGTCGGGACCTTGGTCTTGATCTCGACGGTGTATTCGTCGATTGCGGTGGCGCTGCTCACCTTGCCCACGTAACCCTTCATCTGCGACTTGGGGTGCGTGGCCGCGCGGGTGATCGAGAAGGCCACGTCCTCCGCGGTCATGGTGGTGCCGTCGTGAAACTTGACGCCCTGGCGGACCTTGAGGATCCAGGTGTTGGGGTCGGTGTTCTCGATCGAGGTGGCCAGCACGGGCGCCACCTCGCCCTTGGCGTTGTAGAAGAAGGGGGTCTCGAAGATGTGGTGCTGCCAGGCGAGCGTGGTGGTCTCGTTGCGCATGTGCGGATCGAGGGTGACCGCACCGCCCTGGTAGGCCACCACGAGCTTGTCGCCCGCCGCGAAGGCGAGGGCGAATACAAACGCTGCCAGTATCCCGAATCGCTTCATATTCATACCTCCCTTGACCAGGAACGACCCTGATTGTGCTTCCCCCCTAGCTAAACGTAGCCGGTCGCGATGGGCGTGGACTGCTTCCTGGGAAGCCGTACCCCACGCGACCGGCCATCGGGCCCGCGCCAAGAAACGCCGGGCTATAGGTCGTAGAGGGCGCCGAAGCGGTCCTCGAGATAGCGGATCAGGTAGGTGGCGGTAGGCGGCTCGCCGGTGGCCTCTTCGACGAGCCGGCGCGGCGGGTAACGCCGGCCGTGGGCGTGAATCTTCTTGCGCATCCACTCGAGCAGCGGGGCGAACTCGCCGCGCTCGAACGCGGGCTCCTGCGGGCCGAGCTCGGCCTCGGCCCGGGCGAAGAGCTGAGCGGCGTAGACGTTGCCCAGGGTGTAGGTGGGAAAGTAGCCGAAGAGCCCGCTGCCCCAGTGCACGTCCTGCATGACGCCGTCCTTGTAGTCGGGCGGGGTGACGCCCAGGTAGGCGCGGTACTTTTCGTTCCAGGCCCCGGGCAGGTCGTCCACTTCGAGCTCGCCCCGGAAGAGCGCGAGCTCGAGCTCAAAGCGGATGAGGATGTGCAGGTTGTAGGTGACCTCGTCGGCCTCCACCCGGATCAGGCTGGGCTTCACCGCGTTGACGGCGAGGTGGAAGTCCTCGAGCGGCACGCCCGCCAGCGCCGCGAAGCGCGCCTGGACCAGCGGGTAGAAGCGGCGCCAAAAGCCCAGGCTGCGCCCCACCACGTTCTCCCACAGGCGCGACTGCGACTCGTGTACCCCCATGCTCACCGCCTGCCCCATGGGGCTGCCCCAGTGCTCGGCGGGCAGGCCCTGCTCGTACATGGCGTGGCCCGCCTCGTGCACGCTACCGAAAAAGGCGGCGTTGAAATAGTCGGGGTAGTAGCGGGTGGTGATGCGCACGTCGCCGGGGCCCACCGAGAGCTCGAAGGGGTGGGCGGTGGGGTCGATGCGGCCGCCCTCGAGGTCGTAGCCCAGCGTCGCGGTGACCTCGTGGACCACCCCGCGCTGGGTGGCAACCGGGAAGTCGCGGTGCAGCACCTCGGTGGGCGGGCGCACGCTCGAGCCCAGGATGCCGTCGAGCAGGCGCCGCGTCGCCGCGCCCAGCTCGTCGAAGAGGCGGATCAGGCGCTCGGCCCGCTCGCCCGGCTCGTAGTCCTCGAGCAAGGCGTCGTAGGGCTCGGTTTCGTAGCCCACCGCCTCGGCGTACTCGCGCTGGAGGTCGAGTAGACGCTTGAGGTAGGGCTTGAAGGCGTTCCAGTTGTTCTTGGCGCGCAGCGACTCCCAAGCGCTCTCGCCCTCGCTCTTTGCCTCGGCCAGGGCCACGGCCAGCTTCTCGGGAACGCGCACGGCGCGCTCGTAGTCGCGCCTCCACTCGCGTACGTTCACCGCCGCGGGGCTCTCGGGGTCGGCCACCAGGGGGCTGCCCTCGAGTGCGTCCAGCCACTCCCCGATGCGGGGATCGGTGCGTCGTCGGTGCAGCAACTGGGCCAGCGCCGCAAACTGACGGGCTCGGTGGGCGTGCCCCTTGCGGGGAATGTAGGTGCGCTGGTCCCATGCAGCCAGCGCCCCCAGGCTCTCGTAGTAGGCGGTCTCCAGCTGGAAACGCCGCAGCTCGTCGTAGACTCGTTCAGGCTTCATCGTGGGTTACCTCCTCGTCGCCGGCCGCCTCGAGCGCCTGCTCGAGCGCCGCTTCCGGCTCGCGCCCCGCGGTCACGCCCGCGAGGAAACGTCCGTAGACCTCGTCGGGCCCCGCGCCCGCCGGCAAGGGCCACCTGCGCTCGTCAAAGAGCGACATCAGGTGGACCTCGCCCCCGGTAAAGAAGACGACCTGACCCGCCCACTGTACGAGCTCGCCCGGGCGCATGCCCAGAGCCTCGGTCGCCTCATCGTCCACCTTCATGTACCCCAGGGGAAGAAATGGGCGCAGAACCTCGTCGGGCGGCGCGCGAAAGGCCCAGCGGGCAGCGCGCAGGTCCAGGCTCAGCACAAGCCCGCGCCGCAACCCCTCACGGAAGATCTCGGAGGCCGTGGTTCGGGCCGGGTCGAGCCCAAAGACCCACGACCCCGCGTGCAGGAGGCGCCCGCCCTCGAAGAAGCCGTCCGAGGGGGGCTCGAGCTGGGCGTCAGCGGCCCGGTAGGCGGTGGGAACGGGGTCGTGAAGCAGCAGACCGGTGGGGTGGTCACCGTCTTCCTGCAAGACCCACTCCAGCCCCGACTCCTGACCTAGCCGCTTGATCGCCCGTCCGTAGCCGTCGCGCCCTACCCGCCCCAGCACCCGCACGCGGGCGCCGCGGGCGCGGGCGGCGCGCGCCTGACGCAGGAGCGGGCCGCCCCAGGCCACCTCCAACCGACCGTCGTCCGCCTCGGACAGCTCCGCGAAGAGTTCGCCAAACACTAACAGCATGCGCCCCTGCCTCCCTACGGGTTTCCCCGTATACGTCTAGCCTACGACGCAGGGGCGTTACCACTCCACCCAGGCCTCGCCGGCGACGAGGCGCATGCGCAGACTTTAAGCAGTTCCGCGGGTGCAACAATCAGCCGTCACGCTAAGGAACCCCGTTGGTGTTCAGGGCTGCCCAATAAAGACGTAAGGTTTTGCAGTTTTAAAAGTATTTATTACAGCTTACCTATGCTAACCTGCACCGCAGTGCAACGCTACCGCTTTTTGCCGTATAATTTCGTCATGCCCGCACCCGCGGAGCCTCCTGCGGTCGAAGCTGCCGCACTGACGCATCCTGGTCGCAAACGCACCACCAACCAGGACGCCGTTGGCCACAGACTCACCGACCGCGGCGGGGTCTTCGTGGTGGCCGACGGTATGGGGGGCCACCGCACGGGCGAGCTGGCCTCCAAGCTGGCGGTCAAGAACATCCTCGAGGTCACCGAGGAGGACACCCCCTCCCCTACGCTGCTGCTCGAGGCCTTCGAGGAAGCCAACGACGCCATCTACATCGCCGGCCAGCGCCCCGAGTCGCGCGGGATGGGCACCACCGCCACGGCGCTGGCGCTCGACCTCCCCTACGCCCTCATCGCTCACGTGGGCGACTCGCGCGCCTACCTGCTGCGCAACGGCGTGCTCACCCAGCTGACCCAGGACCACTCCTGGGTGGCCGAGCGCATGCGCCAGGGGCTCCTCACCCCTGCCGAGGCGCGCACCCACCGCTGGCGCAACGTCATCACCAACGCCCTGGGCTCCTTCCCCGAGGCGCGGGTGGACCTGATCGGGCTCAAGGTGAAGCCGGGCGACCGCTTCCTGCTGTGCAGCGACGGACTCTCCGGCGTGCTCGAGGACGCGGTGCTGCAGGAGGTGCTCGAGTCGCTGCCGCCGGCCGAGGCGGCCGAGCGGCTCGTCAAGCTGGCCAATGAGTGGGGCGGCCCCGACAACATCTCGGCCGTCATTCTCACCGTCCACCGCGTACCCGAGGAGAGCGTGCGCCCGCCCTGGGCGTTGCCGCTCGAGGGCGGCGAGCCCGTGGTGCTGGCGCTGGGTCAGGAGGACGAGGCCGTCCAGACCCACGTGATCGAGCCGCACCGCCCCATGAGCTTCTGGCAGCGCTGGCGCGACCTGATCTTCCTGATCGTCTACGTGGGGCTCTTGCTCTTCGTTCTGCTGTTTAATAACAGGTAGGAGGTACGTATGCAACGCGTGCAAACCGAGCGGGCCCCTGCAGCCATCGGACCCTACAGCCAGGCCGTACGCGCGGGGGGATGGGTCTTCGTCTCCGGTCAGATCCCCCTCACTCCCGCGGGCGAGCTCGTGGAGGGCGGCATCGAGACCCAGACCGAGCAGGCTTTGCGCAACCTTCAGGCCGTGTTGGAGGCCGCGGGCAGCGGTTTGGACCGCGTGGTGCAGGTGAGCGCCTTCCTGGCCAGCATGGACGACTTCGCGCGCTTCAACGAGGTCTACGCGCGCTTCTTTTCGGAACCCTACCCTGCGCGCGCGGTAATCGAGGCCACGCGCCTGCCCAAGGATGTTCGGGTGGAAGTGGCGTGCATCGCCGAAGGAGGTCAGCCGTGAAGATCCTGCATCCCACCGATTTTTCCGACGCATCCATGAAGGCGCTCGAGGTCGTGCGGCAGCTGAAGAAGCCCTTGAACGCCAAGGTGATCCTGCTACACACGCTCGAGCCCGCGCCGCAGATGCCCATCTACGGCGACTACTGGACCGAGCGCCTGGGCGAGGTGATGAAACAGGCCCAGGAGCAAGCGGTCAACGAAGCCCGCAAGCACCTGGCCACGCTCGATCCCGAGGCCGAGCACCACCTCGAGGTGGGCCACCCCCTCAAGGTGATCCTGCGCTACGCCAAGAAGGACATCGACCTCATCGCCATGGGCACCCACGGCGCCGACACCCTCATCGAGCGGCTGCTGGGCTCGATCACCGAGCGCGTCATCGAGCTCTCGGGCAAGCCCGTCATGGCCACCCGCGCCGGGATCGAAGTGCGCCCCATCCGCCACATCCTGGTGAGCACCGCCCTGGCCGACCCCTCGAAGCGGGCGCTGGCCTTCGCCAAGAAGATCGCCGACGCCCTGGGGGCGCGCATCACCCTCATGCACGCGGTCGAGCCGGTGGCCGAACCGCCGGTACCGATCCATATGCCCGACCCCAGCCTCAACGAGACCCGGCAGGCCTACATCGAGGAGCTGGCCAAGAAGCTCGAGGAGCTGGCCGCCCCCTACGACGCCCGCCCCCTGCTCAAGGAAGCCAAGCCGGTGGACGCCATCTGCGAGGTCGTGCCCAAGGAAGACGTAGACGCCGTCTTCATCGGCAAAAGCCGCCAGAACCGTTTCATGGGCTCGGTCACCCGCGAGGTGCTCGAACGCGCCCAGGTGCCCGTCTTCGTGCATCCATGAACGTCCGCGAAGCCTTCTACAAAGGCGACCGCCGCGCCCTCGCACGTGCCCTCACCTGGGTCGAGTCGGGTCTGCCAGAAGGCGAGGCGCTCCTCAAGGAGGCCCGCGGTCAGGGGCGCGCCAGGGTCGTAGGCCTCACCGGCAGCCCCGGCGCCGGTAAGAGCACCCTGGCCGACCGCCTGATCGAGGCCGTGCGTAAGCGAGGCGAGCGGGTGGCGGTGCTGGCGGTGGACCCTAGCTCACCCTTCACCGGCGGCGCCATCCTGGGCGACCGCATCCGCATGATGCGCCACCACAAGGACGAGGGCGTCTTCATCCGCTCCATGGCCAGCCGCGGCTCGCTGGGCGGGCTGGCGGGGGCCACGGTCGCGGCGCTGGCGCTGCTGGAGGCCTTTGGCTTCGACTGGGTCTTCCTCGAGACCGTGGGCGTGGGTCAGAGCGAGGTGGACATCGCCCGCGTGGCCGACACCACCGTACTCGTCCTCACCCCCGCCGCAGGCGACGCGGTGCAAGCCTTCAAAGCGGGGGTGATGGAGATCGCCGACCTGATCGTGGTCAACAAGTTCGACCTGCCCGGGGGCGAGCGGGTGGTGCAGGAGCTCAAGGCCACGCTCGAGTTCGCGCCGCCCCGCCCGGCGGGCTGGCAGGTGCCCGTGCTCACCACCGTGGCCCAGACGGGCGAGGGTACCGAGGAGCTGCTCGAGGCCATCGAGGCCCACCACCGCCACCTGGAGGAACACGGGCTGCTTGAGCCCCACCGCATCGAGCGCGCCCGTTTCGAGATCGCCAGCGTGATCCAGCAGTTGGGCCAGGAGAGCGCGCGCAAGAGCGACGAGCTGGTGCAGCGCGTCGTCGCCGGAGAGCTGAGCCCGCGCGAGGCGGCGGGCCGGCTAGTGGCCCGGGCGCTCGAAGGACCGCAGGAGGGCGGTTAGGCCCTCGCTGAGCTCGACCGGGTACTCGGGCTTGGGGTCGGCCGCGATCACCCGCAGGTCTTCGGGCAGTTCGCGTAGGGTCGCGAGCGTGTGCTCACGCAGGGCGGCCAGCGGCTCCGCCGGCGCGAGCCGGCGCCCTTCGCGCATGCGCCGGGCGAGCAGGGCCTCGCCCGCGAGCCGCTCGTCCGCAAGCGCCAGCACGTCGTGGATCGCGCCATCCTCACCGCGGTGGCGCCACACCTGCTTGCGCCCCGGTAGGGTGCGCTTGCCTGGGCTGGTCTTCCAGCGCGCGCCCGAGGCGTCCTCCACCAGCTTGTACACGCCCCCGAGGGCGGGTAGGTCGTAGCTCGTACCCAGGCGCGTGCCCACGCCGTAGCCGTCGGCCACGCCGCCGGCGGCCAGGAAGGCCTGGATGCGGTACTCGTCGAGGTCGCCGGAGATGAAGATGTGCACCTCGGGAAAGCCCGCCTCGTCGAAGAGGGCGCGCACGCGCCGCGTGAGCGAAGGCAGGTCGCCCGAGTCGATGCGCACGCCCGCGAGCTCGCGCCCGGCTGCGCGCAGCTCGCGCGCCACCTCGAGCGCGTGGCGCGCGCCCTGGAGGGTGTCGTAGGTGTCGATGAGCAGCACCGGCGCGGGGTGGTCGGCGACGAAGGCGCGAAAGGCCTCGAGCTCGCTGGAAAAGCTCATCACGTAGGCGTGGGCCATCGTGCCCACCACCGGCACACCCAGCCGCCGGCCCGCCTCCACGTTGGAGGTGCCGTCCAGGCCGGCCAGGTAGCTGGCGTAGGCCACCCCCAGGGCCGCCCCGGGGCCGTGGTCGCGCCGTGGGCTGAAGTCGGCCACGCTGGCGGAGAACCCCGCCGCCAGCCGCACCCGCGCCGCCTTGGAGGCGATGAGGGTGTGGAAGTTGACCACGTTGAGCAGGTAGGTCTCAACGATCTGGGCCTCGATCCGCAGCGCCTCCACCCGCACCAGCGGCTCGCCCGGAAAGACCAGCTCGCCCTCGCGTACCGCCCAGACCTCACCCGAGAAGCGGAAGCCCGAGAGGTAGGCGAGGAAGTCGTCCGAGAACATCCCCAGCCCGCGCAGGTAGGCAAGCTCCTCCTCACCGAAGCGGAGCTGCTCGAGGTAGTCGAGGGCCTGCTCGATACCCGCGGCGACGAGGAAGCGCCGCCCCGGTACCGGCGGCCGCACGAAAAGCTCGAAGACGGCGCGCTCGTTGCGGCCGCGCCGCAGGTAGGAGTCGGCCATGGTGAGCTCGTAGAGGTCGATGGTCAGCGGGTAGCCTTCTTGCATCGCTCCCTCCAGCGCTCGAGCGCCGCCCGGAAGACGCGCCGCTCGTTTTCGAACGCCAAGAGCCGCTCCACCTCCTCGGCGGGAAACCAGCGCACCTGCCGCACCTCCTCCAGCTGCGGACGCAGCTCGCCCCCTTCGTAGCGCATCAGGAAGTAGTGGACGCGCTTGTTCACCTCCACGCCCTCGTCGTCGTGGGCCATGAAGTAATAGCGCACGCGCTCGATGGGATCGAGCACCTTCACGTTCACGCCCGTTTCTTCCTTGACCTCGCGGCGCGCGGTCTGCCAGTAGCGCTCTCCCGGCTCTACCCGCCCCTTGGGCAGGCTCCAGCGTCGGCGCTTTCCCTTGGCGGGCATGATGAGCAGCACCCGCGGCTTGCGGCAGCCACGAAACACCACCCCTCCGGCCGAGGTCACCTTGCGCTTGAGCGTGGCCTTTGGCCCCCGATGCGGCGTTCGTTTTGTGGACTTCGCCTTCCGCCCCTCGGCCATGTACCTATCACACCATGAAGACGGCCGGATAACAAACGCGGCCTACACGCCTTCCTCCGCGTTCTGGCTTGATCGAAACCATTCCCTAACCCCGCAAACTTGTGACTGGGCAGTTGTAAACTGCTTCCGTAGGCGGCGTGGACCGTTTTCAATCTGAGCGTTTTTCTCCACCTCGCGCGCATCCTTCGCACTCACACCGCCGCGCGAAAGGAGGCTGACCATGCTTATTCGCTTCGTAGCCAGCAGTTTCGAAACCCTGATCGAGGTCGCGATGTGGCTCGTCCTGCTGATCGGCGCCATCCAGGGGTACGCCTTGGGGCGGGGAAGCTTGATCGGTGCCCTTGTGGGCGTCGTCTTAGCCCTGATCTTTGACGTCGTGGTTTTTGGTACGCTGGTGGTCCTGCTGGACATCCGCAACGAGCTCAAGAAGCTCGGGCGCACCCCGCCGGCCGCCTAACCCCGGACGGGGTCGTCCGGGACAAACAACGAAAAGGACGGGGAAGCTCCCCGTCCTGATGGTGGGCCGTGTAGGACTCGAACCTACGACCAACCGATTAAAAGTCGGTTGCTCTACCAAACTGAGCTAACGGCCCGTTTGGCCCCAAAATTATATGGGAGGCCCAACCCCGTGTCAAACGACGCGCCCGGCCTGCGGGGGCAGCTCGGCGCGCCGGGATGTTAGCCTTTGAAGCATGGCCTGGTTCTGGGTCGGCTTGGGCATTGGATTGCTCTACCTCGGGGGCGAGTGGCTGGTGCGCTACTCGGTGGCGCTAGCGCGCAGGCTGGGCATCAGCCCGCTGGTGGTGGGCCTCACCGTGGTTGCCTTCGGCACGAGCGCCCCCGAGCTGGCCGCCACGCTGGCGGCCGCCTTCAAGGGCAGCCCCCAGATGGCCTACGGCAACGTGGTGGGCTCGAACATCGCCAACCTCTCGCTGGTGCTGGGCCTGGCCGCGCTGGTGCGGCCGCTGCGCACCCAAGCGCGCTTCATCCGGCGGGAGATGCCCTTTCTCTTCGCGGTGAGCCTGGTGCTCTTCGCCGTCCTGGCCGACGGCGCCATCGGGCGGCTCGAGGGGGCGCTGCTGGTGTTGGGACTCATCGTCTACCTGGGCTACCTGCTGCGCGAACGCGAGGAGCCGCCCGATGTGGAGGCCGAGTTCGCCGCCGAGTTTCGGGCCGAGGGGCCCCCGCCGCTGCTGGCCCTGCTGGGCATCGCGGGGGGCGTCGTTCTGCTCACCCTGGGCGCCTCGTCGCTGGTGGAAGGGGCGGTGACGCTGGCGCGGAGCTGGGGCGTGCCCGACCGCGTGATCGGCCTCACCGTGGTGGCCCTGGGCACGAGCCTGCCCGAACTGGCCAGTGCGCTCGTGGCCGCGCGCAAGGGCGAGTCGGAGATCGTGCTGGGCAACCTGGTGGGCTCGAACATCTTCAACGTCTTCGCCATCCTCGGCATCACCGCGCTCGTGCACCCCATCCGGGTCAACGGCGGCGCGCCCTCGCTCGACCTCGGCGTGATGCTGGCGCTGGTGCTGCTCGCCTGGCCCTTCCTCTACACCGGCCTGCGCCTGGGACGCCGGGAGGGGGCGGTGCTGCTCGCCGTCTACCTACTCTACGTGCGCTACCTCTTCGTCGCATGAACTATCTCGAGCTCGCCGAACAGGTCTCGCTCTTCGGCGGGGCGCTGCTGCTCTTTCTGGAAACGGGGGCTCTCTTCGGCCTCTTCGTGCCCGGGGGCGACAGCCTGGTGCTGGCGCTCGGGGTGCTCGCCGGCTGGGGCAGACTCGAGCCGCTCACGCTCTGGCTGGCCCTGGCCACGGGCACGATGCTAGGGCAATGGAGCGGCTACTACTGGGGCGTGCGCCTGGGACCATCGCTCTTTCGCAAGGTGCCGCCGGAAAAGCTCGAGCGCGCCCGCCGTTTTCTGGCCCGCTCCGGCCGCTGGGCGGTGCTCGCCGCCCCCTTCGTGCCGGTGGTGCGCACCCTGACCCCCTTCTTGATGGGCGCGGGCGGCACCCCCTGGCGCGCCTACTTCTTTTGGTCGGCCGCCGCCGCCTGGATTTGGACGGGAAGCCTCGTCGCCATGGGCTACCACGCCACCGCCCGGGTGCTCGGCTGGCTGGGCTTATAGCACAACCTGCTCACGCTTTTTGTCCCTTGTGAAAGGGGGTATAAAAGGGTAGGCCCTGCAGGGCCGGGAGGCGATGATGCGCGACTTACGGGTTCACGACATTCACCCCAAAGGACAGATTTTCTGGGACACCCCCACCCCCGTGCTGGTGGAACACGCGCTGGCCAAGAACCAGGGCATGCTCACCCACAAGGGCCCGCTGGTGGTCGACACCACGCCCTACACCGGGCGCAGCCCCAAGGACAAGTTCATCGTTCGCGAACCTGGCACGGAGGGGGAAATCTGGTGGGGTGAGATCAACCAGCCCTTCGAGCCCAAAGCCTTCGACGCGCTCTACGCCCGGGTCGCGGCTTATCTTTCGGAACACGACCTTTACGTACAGGACCTCTACGCCGGGGCGGACCCGCATCACCGCCTGGCCGTGCGCGTGATCACCGAGAGCCCCTGGCACGCCCACTTCGCGCGCAACATGTTCATCCTGCCGCGGCGCTTCCAGGTGGAAGACGAGATCGAGCCCTTCATGCCCGAGTTCACCGTGGTGCACGCGCCCAACTTCAAGGCCGTGCCCGAGCGCGACGGCACCCGTAGCGAGGTCTTCGTTATCATTAACTTCGCCAAGAAGGTGGTGCTCATCGGCGGCACCCACTACGGCGGCGAGATCAAGAAGTCGATCTTCTCGGTGCTCAACTACCTCATGCCCCAAAAGGGCATCCTCTCCATGCACTGCTCGGCCAACCTGGGTCAGCGCGGCGACACCGCCATCTTCTTCGGCCTCTCGGGTACCGGCAAGACCACGCTCTCCACCGACCCTGACCGGCCCCTCATCGGCGACGACGAACACGGCTGGAGCGACACGGGCGTCTTCAACTTCGAGGGCGGCTGCTACGCCAAGGTGATCCGGCTCACGCCCCAGTCGGAGCCGCTCGTCTACAAGGCCACGATGATGTTCGAAAGCATCCTAGAGAACGTCGTGGTCAACCCCACGAGCCGCCGCCCCGAGTTCGACGACGGCAGCAAGACCGAGAACACCCGCTCCTCTTATCCGCTCGCCCACCTCGACAACGTGGTGCCCGGCAGCATGGGCCCGCACCCGGAAAACATCTTCTTCCTCTCGGCCGACGCCTTCGGGGTGCTGCCGCCCATCGCGCGACTGACCCCGGAACAGGCGATGTACTACTTCATCAGCGGCTACACCGCCAAGGTGGCGGGCACCGAGCGCGGCATCACCGAGCCGGTGGCCACCTTCTCGGCCTGCTTCGGCGCGCCCTTCCTGCCGCTGCACCCGGCGCGCTACGCCGAGATGCTGCGCGAACGCATCCAGAAGTACGGGCCGCGGGTCTGGATGGTAAACACCGGCTGGACCGGCGGGCCCTACGGCGTGGGCAGGCGGATGGCCCTCGAGCACACCCGGGCGCTCCTCAGCGCGGCGCTCGAGGGCAAGCTCGACGACGTGCCCTACGTCGAGGACCCCATCTTTGGCTTCCAAGTGCCCACCGAGGCCCCCGGTGTGCCCAGCGAGCTCCTCATCCCCAAGCAAACCTGGCCCAACCCCGCGGAGTTCGACGCCACCGCGCGCAAACTGGCGCGGATGTTCCAGGAGAACTTCGCCCGGTACGAAGACGGCGCCGGCCCCGAGGTGAAGGCCGCTGGGCCGCGGATCTAGCGCTCCGCGGCCTTCCACCCGGAAGGCGACCGCGGTAAGATGACCCCCATAGGGACGTTTGCCCTACTCAGCTTGCTGAGAATGGGCAAAGGAACTTCCGATGGGGGTCGAACCGCGTATGAAACACCTCGCCTTTGCCCGCTACGCCTGGGGGCTCTTGCTCTACATCCTGGGCGTCATCGTTTGGGGCGCCTACGTGCGCGCCACCGGCTCCGGGGACGGTTGCGGTCAGTCCTGGCCCACGTGTAACGGTGCGCTGATCCCCGAACCCGAACAGCTCAAGACGGTCATCGAGTTCTCCCACCGCCTCACCAGCGGCCTAGCCCTGATCGGGGTCATCGTCCTCTACTACTGGGGGCGGCGCATCTTTCCCAAGGACCATCCGGCCTACTTCGGGGTGACGGCGGCGCTGTGGGTGATGCTTACGGAAACCGTGGCCGGCGGCGGGCTCGTGCTCTACGAGCTGGTGGCCTACAACGACTCGGTGGCCCGCGTGGTGGTGATGGCCATCCACCTGCTCATCACGCTCACCCTCATCGCCACCATGGCGCTCGCGGCCTACTGGGCCTCGGGCGGGGCCCCGCTGCGGCTCAAGAACCAGGGCGCTGTCGGCTGGGCGCTGGGCATCGCCGTGCTGGCCTTCTTCACCCTCGCCGCCAGCGGCGCGGTGACCGCGCTGGCCGACACCCTCTTCCGCGCACCCAGCTTCTGGGAAGGCGTGAAGATGGACCTCTCCCCCACCGCCCACTTCCTCATCAAGCTGAGGGTCTGGCACCCGATCATCGCCATCTCGGTGGGCATCTACATTCTGTTGATGGTGGGGCTGGTCAACCGCCTGCGCCCCCACCCCACGGTGCAGCGCTATGGCACGGCCCTGGTCCTGCTCTTTGGCACGCAGATCGTGGTGGGGCTTTGGAACATGCTCTCCAACACCCCCGAATCGCTGCAGATGCTGCACATCTTCACCGCCGACGTGGTGTGGATCAGCTTCGTGCTCTACGCGGCGGCGGCCCTGAGCCGCGACGTGCAGCCCACCGAGCTGGGCGAGGAGCACCTACCCTCACCCCACGAGAGCAGCAGCCGGGCCTCGGTGCGCGACTACTTCGCCCTCACCAAGCCGCGCATCATCAGCCTGCTGCTCTTCACCGCCCTGGCCGGGCTCTTCATCGCCGCCGGCGGCTGGCCCGGCTGGAAGCTCTTCTGGGTGGTGTTCCTGGGCGGCTACGCCTTCGCAGGCGCGGCCAACGCCATCAACATGGTCATCGACCGCGACATCGACGCGCGCATGGAGCGCACCCGCGGCCGCCCCACGGTGCAAAACCGCATCGCCTCGGCCGACGCGCTCAAGTTCGCCTTCGTGCTCGCGGCCTTCGCCTTCGTGCTGCTGTGGCTGGGGGCAAACCCGCTCGCGGCCACCCTCGGGCTCGCGGGGCTCATGCACTACGTGCTCATCTACACGATCTTCCTCAAGCGCCGCAGCTGGAACAACATCGTCATCGGTGGGGCCGCCGGCGCCTTTCCCCCGCTGGTGGGCTGGGCCGCGGCCACCGGCGAGCTCAACCTGCTGGCGTGGTACCTCTTCGCCATCGTCTTCTTCTGGACGCCGGTGCACTTCTGGGCGCTGGCGCTTTTGATCAAGGACGACTACGCCCGCGTGGGCGTGCCCATGCTGCCCGTGGTCCACGGCGACCGGGTAACGGTTCTCCAGATCGCGCTCTACGCGGTGCTCACCGCGGTGATCTCGATCATGCCGCTCACGCTGGGACAGGTGGGCTGGATCTACGCCCTCTCCGCCGCCCTGCTCAACCTGGTGCTGCTGGGTCACAGCTTGATGCTCTACCTGGAGCCGCAGAGGCCCCGGGCGCGGCGGCTCTTCTTCTACTCGATGTCCTACCTGGCGCTGCTCTTCCTGGCCATGGCCGTGGACCGCAGTGTACATTTTTAGCGTGCGCGCACGACCCCGCCTTCTCGCCCTCCTCCTTCCCGCATTCGCGGCCCTGGGCCACGCCCACCAGGCCACCACCTTCAGCGACGATCCCACCGGTACCGAGAGCGGCCGCCTGCTGCTCTGGGTTTCGGTCTTCGCGGCGGTGGCGGCGACCATCATCGTGGGCGCACTGATCTACGGCAAGCGGCGGACACGCGGCAGCCGCGACGCGCTCGAGGCGGTCTGGATCGCCGTACCCGTGATCCTGATCGCGGTGGTGGGCATCCTGGGTGCCCAGAGCCTGGTCCAGCTCTTCTCGGCGGGCGCCAAGCCGGCCTTCGGCGTCCAGCTCACCGCCAGCCGCTACTGGTGGGACTTCGATTACTTTGGCACGCCCGTGCGCGTCTCCAACGAGCTGGTGCTCCCCGTGGGGACCGCGGTGGAGCTGCGCTTTACCGCCACCGACGCCTTTCACGCCCCCAACGTGCCCGAGGTGGGGCTCAAGGCCTCGGCCATGCCCGGCCAGAACACCCGGGCGGTGATCCGCTTCAAGCGCATCGGCAACTACCCCGGTTTCTGCGCCGAGCAGTGCGGGCCCGCAGCCAAGCAACACCGCTTCCGCGTGATCGTCGTGGACGCGGACACCTTCGACCGCTTCCTGCAGGCGGCCACCAACTTCACGCCGCCCGAGCCCGTCACTCCCGCCGAGCACGCAGGCCAGACCCTCTTCATGGAGCAATGCGCAGCCTGCCACACCGTGCGCGGCACAACGGCTCGGGGCACGCAGGGACCCGACCTCACCCTCCTCGCCAACCGCACCACCCTGGGCGCGGCCAGCCTCCCCAACACGCCGCAAAACCTGCGCACCTGGATCCGCTCTGCGCCCGACCTCAAGCCCGGCGTGACCATGCCCGCCTTTCCCAATTTGAACGACGACGAGCTGGACGCCCTGGTGGCCTACCTGGACACCCTGGGCCTGCCCGAGTTCGACTTCTCCACCATCCCGCACAAGTAACCACGCCCTGAGCCCGAATACCCCTTCGCGGTATGGCGGGAACGTGAGCTATGCGTTAATCTGTTACTTAGTTTTCTGAGGGCATATGTCCCTTTAACGTTTAAAAGGAGAAGGAAGATGCCGCGAATTCTATGGAGCGTAGGGGCCACCGTCCTCGCGATCCCCGCCCTGGCCCACAACGTGACGATCCTGAGCGACGCCCCCGTCAACCAGGAAATCGCCGGTCTGCTCGTGTGGGTGCTGGTCTTCTCGGTCATCATCTTTGGCGTGGTGGCCGGCGCCCTGGCCTACACGGTATGGAAGTTCCGCGCCCGACCGGGCGACGACGAGCTGCCGCCGCAGGTCCACGGCAACGACCGCATGGAGATCGTCTGGACCTTGATTCCGCTCCTCATCGTGATGGTCCTCTTCGTGCTGACGGCGCAGACGCTCGTAAAGCTCAAGCGGCCCGTGGCCGGCGCCATGGTCGTCGAGGCCAAGGGGTGGCAGTTCTGGTGGGACTTTCAGTATCCCGACGAGGGGCTGCGCACGGCCAGCGAGCTGGTGATTCCGGTGGGCCAGACGGTCGAGGTACGCATCACCTCGGGCGACGTGATCCACTCCTTCTGGCCGCCGAGCCTCACAGGCAAGGCCGACGCCATTCCCGGCGAGGTCAACCGCCTGCAGTTTTTGGCGACCAAACCGGGCAACTACTACGGCTACTGCGCCGAGCTATGCGGCGACTCGCACGCGAACATGCGCTTCCGCATTCTGGCGCTCGAGCGCCAGGACTACGACCGCTTCGTGGAGGCCTACCAGGCCTACACCGCCCCCGAGCCCATCAGCCCACTGGAGGCGCAGGGCAAGGAGCTCTTCGGCGCCCAATGCGCCGCCTGCCACACCGTCAAGGGCACGACCGCCCGCGGCGTGATCGGGCCCGACCTCTCGCTCTTCGGCCTGCGCACCACCCTGGGCTCGGGCGTCTGGGAGAACACCCCGGAAAATCTGAAGCGCTGGATCCGCGACTCCGCCGCGATGAAGCCCGGGTCGAAGATGCCGACCTTCCCGCAGCTCTCGGACGACGACCTGGAAGCCCTGACCGCCTACCTGTACTCGCTCAAGCTGGACGGATTCGACTTCGCCCAGCTGCCGCGCTACTAAAGGAGGAACCGTATGGCCCTGCCCACCACCGCAAGCGCCCCCCGGCCGCGCGCCTCGCTGGGCGCGGTCCTCTGGGACCTGCTCACCACCGTCGATCACAAGAAGATCGGCTTGATGTACGCCTTCGTGGCCTTCCTCTCGTTCGCGATTTCGGGCGTGCTCGCCCTGCTCTTCCGCATCCAGCTGTGGCACCCCGACAACCAGTTCCTCACCGGCAGCGCCTTCAACCAGATGATCACGGTGCACGGCGCGATGATGCTCTTTTTCTTCATCATCCAGGCCGGGCTCACCGGCTTCGGCAACTACATCGTCCCGCTCATGCTGGGCGAGCGCGACGTGGCGCTGCCGCGGGTGAACGCCTTCTCGTTCTGGGCCTTCTTCTTTGCGGTCGTGCTCGTGACCGTGTCCATCTTCTTCGGCAACGTGCCGCAGGCGGGCTGGACCTTTTACTACCCGCTCTCGACCTCGCTGGGCTCAGCCTTCTACATGTCGGCCATCCTGCTCCTCGGCGTCTCCTCACTGCTCGGTAACGCCAACTTCGTGGCCACGATCTACAACCTGCGCGCCAAGGGGATGACCCTGTGGAAGATGCCCATGTACGTCTGGAGCATCTTCGCCGCCAGCCTGCTCAACCTCTTCACCCTGGCGGGACTCACCGCGGCCACGATGGTGACCCTGCTCGACATCAAGCTGGGACTCACCCTCTTCGACCCCGCCCTGAACGGCGACCCGGTGCTCTTCCAGCAGTTCTTCTGGTTCTACTCGCACCCCACGGTCTACGTGATGCTGCTGCCTTACCTGGGCATCCTGGCCGAGATCGCCTCGACCTTCGCCCGCAAGCCGCTCTTCGGCTACAAGGCCATGGTCTACGCCCAGATGGGCATCGTGCTGCTCGGCATGCTGGTGTGGGCGCACCACATGTTCACCGTGGGGCAGTCAGCCATCTTCCAGATCGCCTTCGCCTTTACCACCGCGCTCATCGCGGTGCCTACGGGGGTAAAGATCTTCAACCTGCTGGGCACGCTCTGGGGCGGGAAACTGGTGATGAAAACGCCGCTCTACTGGGTGCTGGGCTTCATCTTCAACTTCTTGATCGGCGGCATCACCGGGGTGATGCTCTCGATGGTGCCCTTTGACTACCACGCCCAGGACTCCTACTTCGTGGTGGCCCACTTCCACAACGTGCTCATGGCGGGCTCGGGCTTCGGCGCTTTCGCCGGACTCTACTACTGGTGGCCCAAGTTCACCGGGCGGATGTTCGACGACCGCCTGGGCAAGCTGCACTTCTGGCTCTTCTTGGTGGGCTACCTGCTCGTCTTCATACCGCAGTACTTCATGGGCTTCCTGGGCATGCCACGGCGTTACTACACCTACCCGGCCGACGTGAACGGGCTCATCCACCTGAATCAGGTCTCGACCATCGGGGCGGTGGTGCTCACCATCGGCGGGCTCGTCTGGCTCTGGACTATGTACAAGAGCCTGAGGAGCGGCCCCAAAGCGCCAGCCAATCCCTGGGGCGGATGGACGCTCGAGTGGGCCACGAGCTCACCCCCGCCGCCGCACAACTTCGACGTGAAGTTCCCCGAGCGCTTCGACTCCGAGCGCCCGCTCTACGACTGGGAACGTCAGGGCCTGAAGCCCGAGCCCGTGGACCCGAAGACGATCCACCTGCCCAACCCCTCGTTCTGGCCCGTCTTCACGGCCACGGCTCTCTTCGTGCTCTTCTTCGGGCTCGCGGCTTTCGACTGGCCCAACGCCTGGATCTGGGTAGGCAGCCTGCTCACCCTCGCGGGGCTGGTGGGCTGGGCGCTCGAGCCCGAGTACAGCCACCCCGTCGAGCACCACACGGTCACGGGCAAGGGGCAGGCCTGGATGGGCATGGCCTGGTTCATCACCTCTGAGATCGGCCTCTTCGCGATCCTGATCGCCGGCTACCTCTACCTTCGCCTCGACGGAAGGGCCCTGCCGCCAGACGAACGCCCGGAGCTGTGGCTCGCCCTCGTCAACACCTTCTTCCTGGTGGCGTCCAGCTTCGTGGTGCACGCCGCCCACCACGACCTCAAGGAAGGCCAGGCGAGCCCCTTCAAGCTGGGGCTGCTGGCCACGATCGTGCTGGGGGTCGTCTTCCTGGGCGTCCAGACCTACGAGTTCGTGACCGCCTACGGCCACGTGCCCTGGACCGAGAACCTGTGGATGGCGGCCTTCTTCGTGATCGTGGGGTTGCACGGGCTGCACGTGATCATCGGCGCCAGCGGGCTGGCGCTGGCCTACCTGCAAGCACTCTTCGGCAAGCTCGACCGCAAACAGCACGGCACCCTGGAAGCCGCGAGCATGTACTGGCACCTGGTGGACGCGGTGTGGCTCTTCATCGTGGTCCTCTTCTATGTCTGGTGAGCCGCCCGGCGCAGGAGGCGTAAACTGAGGGCGTGATCTCCAACTCGGTGCGCGTCCTAATCTGGCTGATTTTCCTCGTGGGCGGCCTCATGGTCGGTGTCACGCTCGACCTGACCCTCTGGCCCAAGCTCTGGCGCAGCCTCCCCTGGCACGTGGTGAGCGCCCTGCTCGGGCTCGGGCTCTTGCGGCTGGTGGTGCAGATCAGTCGCGTGACCGGCCGCTGGCTTGCCCGCTGCGGGCGGCAGGGCAACCTCCCCCGAATGCAGACGAACCGGCTGGTGGCCTCCGGCCCCTACGCCTGCATGCGCCACCCCATGCACCTGGGGCTCATGCTCTTCCCGCTGGCGGTGGCACTCCTGGTGGGGTCGGCGGCCTTTGCACTAATCGTGGCGCCCATCGAGGCGCTGCTCATCGTGGCGATGGTCTTTTTGTTCGAAGAGCGCGAGGCGCGGCAGAAGTTTGGCGCCGAGTACGCCGCCTACGCCAGCCGCGTGCCGGCTTTCAACCTCTCGCCCGAGTGCCTGCGCCGCCTGCTCGTCGAACCGCCCGAGAACCCCGACTGCACCCGCGACTTCATTCGGGCGGACACCTGACCGCCTGGTCAGTCACCGGGTATACTGCAAGCTGGGGAGGAAACGGATGAACTACCGCAAACTCGGACAGTATGGCATCAGGGTATCGGAGATCTCGCTGGGCGCCTGGGTCACTTACGGCAACCAGGTCAAGGATCTCGAGACCATCAAGGAAATCACCAAGCTGGCCTACGATGCCGGGGTCAACTTCTTCGACAATGCCGACGTCTACGCCATGGGCGCGGCCGAGGAGCTGATGGGCCAGGTGCTTAAGGACTACCCGCGCCACACCCTGGTGATGAGCTCCAAGGTCTTCTGGCCCACCTCGGAAGACGCCAACGGGCGCGGCCTCGGGCGCAAGCACGTGCACGAGTCCATCGACCGCAGCCTGAAGCGATTGCAGACCGACTACCTGGACCTCTACTTCGCCCACCGCTACGACCCCGAGACACCCATGGAGGAGATCGTGACGGCGTTTTCCGACCTGGTGGAGGCGGGCAAGATCCTCTACTGGGGCACCAGCGAGTGGCCGGCGGCGCGCATCGCCGAGGCGGTAACCTTTGCGCGCGCCAACGGGCTGGCCGCACCGGTAGTGGAGCAGCCACAGTACTCGCTCGTCTACCGCGACCGGGTGGAGAAGGAGATCCTCCCTGAGGCCGAGCGCTTCGGCATGGGTCTGGTGGTCTGGAGCCCGCTGGGGCAGGGCGTGCTCACCGGTAAGTACGACGAGGGCCTGCCCGAGGGCTCGCGCCTGGCGCAGTACGAGCAGTTCCGCGAGCGGCTGCTCACCGAGGAAAACCGCGAGCGGGTGAAGAAGCTGAAGGCCGTGGCCGATGAGCTGGGCGTGACCCGCACCCAGCTGGCGCTGGCCTGGGTGCTGCGGCAGGGGCAGGTCTCGAGCGCCATCACCGGCGCCCGCACCCCCGAGCAACTGCAAGAAAGCCTGGGCGCGGTCGAGGTGGAGCTGACCCCGGAGATCACCCGAAAGATCGACGCCATCTTCCCTCCGGGTCCGGATTGCTACGCCTAGCCGATCTTTACAGCTGTGGAGTTTTGAGCGCATATTGACAAAAAGCGCCCAGAAATACCACAGATGTAAATAATTTCGCGCCGCGGCGGGCCATGTGGCCCGCCGCGGCGGAAAGCAAACACCACCACAGACCGCACCTGCAGCTTCTCCGCCCTCACCCCGCAGCCGGGCGACACCTGCCGCACCGTGAGCACGACGAGCTTCCGGCACTACGGCACGAGCTACGACCCGAACCACACCTACGTGCCGATCAGCTCGGAGGAGACGACGACGATCACCGAGCTCTCCAGCTCGGACGAGATCGTGACCGGCACGGTGGAGACGTCCAAGGTCTACTACGACAGCGACGGTGACGGCGACGTGGACGGCAGCTGCACGACCCAGGAGATCGAGACCGACTACGTGCGCGAACCGCACCCGAGCCACGCGCTGAGGCGGACCGTGGTCTGGGAGACCGAGTACCTCAACTGCCCGCCCGCGCCGTGATGAAGCACACGCGGGCCGGCGTCGCCGGCGCTTAGACTGAGGAGATGAAGCGGTTCTACCTTTTCCCGACGCTGGCCGCGCTCGCGCTGCTGCTCACGGCCTGTCCGCAGCCGACCCCCGAGCCGCCCCCGCCGCCCCTGGAGCTGGCGTGGCAGACCGCGCTCGTCACCCCCGACGTGATGCTCGAGATCGACGCGGCGGCGGGGGGCGGCTTCGTCTACCTCTTCAACGAGGAGCTGCCGCTCGACGGCGACTACAGCAAGAAGTGGGCGGCGCTGTGGCGGGTGGACGCCGCCAGCGGCGAGGCGCTGGGGCCGGTGAAGTTCCCCGACGACGCCGCGGCGGCCACGCTCGCGGCGAACGGCTTCGGCTGCCCGCAGCCGCTGGCGCCCTACGTGGTCGTCGACGGCCAGGGCGCCGTCTACGCCGGCGTGGCCCTGCGCAACGCCGCCGCCCAGGCGGACGGGTGCGACACCTTCGACGGCTCGTGGGTGGCTTCCAACTGGGCCGTCTTCGGGGTCTTCGACGCCGCCCTCAACCGCACGGGGCTCGCCTGGCTGAAGGCCTTCGGCGCCGACGACCCCACCTACGCGGCCGCGTACGCACGCCTCGCCCGCGCCGACGCCGGCGCGGTGGTGGCCGGGGCCTACCGGGCCGACGCCCGCCTCTTGCAGACCCAGACCTTCCGCGGGAGCCTGTCCCCGGACGGGGTCTTGAACGTCACCCTCGAAGGGCCGCTGGGGGAGCACGTCTACCGCGCCTTCTCGCTGCCGGAGGGGTGGCTCGCCGTGGAGCGGCCCGACGACCCCGACGCCGCGGGCTGGGGCGAGCGGCTGGTGCGCCGCGACGCCGCGGGGGCGGTGGTCTGGTCGGTGGTGACCTCGCAGGGTTTCCCGCCGACCGAGCACGCCGCCGGGGTCCCGGGGCGGCCGGAGACGGTCTTCGTGAGCGGGGTGGCGAGCTACGGGACGCCCTACCTGGGGCAGGCGCCGCCGGCGGTCGAGCCCAACTGGGCGCCCTTCGTGGCCCGGATCGACGGGGGCGCGCTCACCTGGATCCGCTGGGTCCACGCCGAAGAGACCGAGTGGTTCACCCCCAACCACTACGCCGACGTGCCGCTCGTCTACGACCCGGAGAAGGACGAGCTCTACCTGGGGATCCACAGCGTGCTGCTGGCGCTGGATCCGGCGGACGGGGCGACGCGCTGGATCACCAACCTGCGTGAAATCGTCACCGGCGACCCCGGGGGCGTAGACGACTGGTTCTTCATCTACCAGCCCCAGAACTTCAGCCACCTCTTCCTGGCGGGCGGGAGGCTGGTGGGGGTGAGCTACTCCTGGTGGGACTCGAACCAGGGGCGGGGGTCGGAGACCGACCGCTACCGGCCGCTGGTGCTGGGGTTCGAGCGGAGGTATTGAGTGGGGTGGAGGCGGTGCGGACCGCAGCCTTGGCTACCTGGCTAAACTAAGGCATGTTCAAAGGCTACGGTGTCGTGATTACGGGCGCGGCCCGCGGCATCGGCCGCGCGATCGCCCGGGCCTTCGCCCGCGAGGGGGCGCGGCTGGCGCTTTTGGACGTGGATCCGGCGGGCGAAGCGGCGGCGCGCGAGCTGGGAGCGACCTTCGTACAGGCTGACCTGGGCGACGAGGCCGCGCGCGA
>JALSQD010000082.1 GCA_026985615.1 Thermaceae bacterium
AGCCCCGACAAGTTCCTGGGCCTTCTTCGCTCCCCGCCATACCTCCCGGCCAACCGTAGTAAGCTGCACTCGTGGGGACCTCCTCTTTCCTGGAGTGGTCCCCGCATTCTTACTGATTTGGTCTGAGATGTGTTTGTTGGGGTTCAGCTACTTAAACATTCATGACGCCGGCGAATCACCTCTTAGAAGGTTCCCGCTCAATTCTCTGCAGGTTTTATCAAACGAATCAATGAGCTGGTCAATGAAATCCCTCCATTCACCAATATGTTGTTTTCTAAGAGAAGTTGGTGCTTTTCCAGTATGAACAATTTCGCCGCGTAGTTTCACGAACGAATCAAGCGTTTCTCGGACCTTACCTTCAGTAGATGCAATGGTAAGTGACTCTAATATGTGCGATGGAAGTTTTTCCTCAGGAAAGTTATTCATATGAGACATTATATTTTCAATTCCTACAACTTGAAATAATTTATTAACATTGTTAGACTTGGCGGTGTTCAAACCGTATCCGCCGGTATTGGATCCAATGGCTTCACGTTCCACTTCTTGTGCCCAAAGGCTCCTCCAACCTGGGTCAATGAGTAGATCCCAGGTTGGTTTTTTCTCTAACAAGTTCCGCACCGATTGTGGTACCCGCGACGGTTCAATACTACCTGAAATGTGACGTATTAGCTCAATAGCGAGTTGTTCAACATAGTTTTCCCAAATACCATACAGAAATACAGTAATTGCAGCGTATAGAGCACGCTCCTTTTCTGATGGACGACCGCTCCCTGTGTCTACATAATCGAATAACTTTTTCGCGACGCCAAGCGCGCCTTTAGCATGGCGCCGGGCTTCTGTGTAGCGGTTAGTCCATTTTGGCATTGAAACCTCCTATAACTATGATCTATTTATGCTTCCCAGGCCTTGAGCAGCTCGAGCAGCTCTCCCGGCTTGCAGACGGTAAAGAACGACTCGCGCACCTTTTCCTGGCGCACGAACTGTCCCTGATGGTCGGCCAGCAGGGCTTCGCGCACCTCCTCGGGCTTGCTGCGCACCTTTTCCAGCTTGAGGTCGCCCGAGGGGGCGTAGTAAACCCGGTAGACCAGCCCCACCTGACGCCGTTCGGCTTCGAGGCCGTCCTCGTTGGTCCAGACCTCGTAATCCAGGGCCTCCAATGCCTTGCGCGCTTCGTCCAATGCGGTCTTCGTGCTCATGGCAGCACCTCCAGCTGGTTGGGGCTGTTGATGATGATTTCGTAATACCCTGCGTAAATTTTTACCCTTCCCGTAGCCCACACCCTCTTGCCCAGGTAGGCCTCGGGGAAGGGCTGGTCGAACTGGCCGTAGACGCGGGGGAAGAAGACCAGGCGGAAGGCGTCGGGGGTATCGGCGAACTTGAGGAAGGCCACGCTGGTGCGGCTTTCCACCGCAGCGATGCGCCCCTCCACGGTGACGACGCGGCCGTAGTACTTGGGCGCCTCGGTCCAGGGGATCACGCCCTCGACCGGCGGGAGCAGGAAGGGGTTGTCGGGGCGGGCGCTCTTCCAGTCGGCCTCCATCGTGCGCAAGAGCCGGAAGAAGGCTTCGGGCTCGCCCGTGGCGGTGAGGATTGCGCCCAGCTCGCGGTTGGCGTTCATCGAGCTCTGGCTCATGTTGATCGAGCCCACGAGGGCGGTGTTGCCGTCGGCGACGATCACCTTGGCGTGCACGTAGGGGCTGGGGAGGTAGCGCAGCCGCACGCCGGCCTTGCGCAGGCGCTCGGCGCCCGGCACGAAGTAGGTATTCTCCCCCGGGTCGGCGGGGCTGCCGACGAGGCGCACGTTCACGCCGCGCCGGACCGCGTCTTCTAGTGCAGCGATGACCTCTTCGTCCACCATCCCCGCCTGCTCGAGGAAGAGGGTGGAGCGCGCCCCGCGGATGAGGTCCAGCACCTTCTCGCGGGCGTTGCCCTCGCGCACGCCACGCATGACCCGGTCGGGGCTCCAGACCAGGTGGGCGCGCGAGAGGTCGATGCGCTCGCCGCGCCAGTCGGCGTCGAAAACGCGGGCGATCTCCGCCACCCAGTCGGCGCGGTCGGTCACGATCATGTACTCGCGGTTGGCTTTGAAGGTGGAGCCGGTGAGGTTGCCGCTGCCGAACCAGGCGACGCGGTCGTCGATGACCATGCTCTTTTCGTGGACGAAGACGAAGCGGAAGGGTTTGGAGAGGCGCAGATCGACCCCGCGGTCGCGCAGGGCGCTGATGACCTCCATGCTCGGCCGGCCGCCGGCGGGCTCGCGCTCGAGCAGCACCCGAACGTTCACGCCCCGCTCCACCGCCCGGCCCAGCGCCTCCACCACGTCCATCCGGCTGGGGGTCCAAAGGTACATCTTGATCCGGATCGAGGACTCCGCGCCATCGATGAGGTCGATCAACGGCTGCACGCCGTCGTCGGGCTGGACGAGCAGCTGTACGTTCCCGGCCGCCAGAACGGGCAGGAGCGTGAGGATCAGGACGGTCAGCAGTCGTTTCAAGGCCTCACCCCTCACGGGCATTCTAGCGTGGCTCGAGAAAAGGAAACGTCGATTTTGCCCCTATTCGATGCGCCGCAGCTCGGCCTGGTCCCAGGCCGCTTCGACCAGCGCGGGCACGTCCAGGCGCGCCTCGGCGCGCTCGAGCTGCTCGGGCGTGCTTTTGGTGGCGGGGCGCTTGGACTCGAGGAAGCTGCAGCAGTCCTGCTGCGGCTGGATCGAGATCTCGTAGGTGCCGATGCGCTGGGCCTCGGCGATCACCTCGGTCTTATCCATGCCGATGAGGGGGCGGAGCACCGTCATGGTGACCGCCTGTTCGACGGCGTGCAGGTTCTCCAAAGTCTGGCTCGCCACCTGCCCCAACGCATCGCCGGTGACCAGCGCCCCCGCGCCCTCGCGTTCGGCGGCGCGCTGGGCGATCCGGTACATGAAGCGGCGATAGAGGAGGGTGCGGTAGCGCTCGGGGCTGTGGGCAAAGATTTCCTCCTGCACGTTCGCGAGTGGCACTACGTAAAGGCGCGCGGGGCCGTGCCAGCGGGCCAGCACCTCGAGCTCGGCTACGGTCTTGCGTAGTGAGTCGAGGCTGGTGTGGGGGTAGGAGTGGAAGTGAATGTAAACCGGCCGTGCGCCCCGCTTGGCCATGCGCCAGGCGGCGACGGGGGAGTCGATGCCGCCGCTGATGAGCACGACCACCTTGCCGCTTGCGCCCACGGGGAGGCCGCCAGGGCCGGGCACGCGCTGGGCCGAGGTGTAGACCCAGGCCTCGTCCTCGTAGAACTCGACGAAGACCTCGGCGTCGGCCCCCTTGAGCCGCACCGGGCGGCCGGTCGCGGCCACGATGCGGGCGCCGATGGCGCGCTCGGCCTCAGGTGAGGTGAAGGGGAGCCGCTTGTTGGCGCGCTTGGCGCGCACGCGGAAGCTGCCGGGCCGGGCTTCAAGCAGCCCCTGCGCCACCTCGGCGATGCGGTCGAAGTCCACCGGGGCGGTGCGCACCCGGGCGAAGTAGGCCACCCCGAAGACGCGGGCCAGCCTTGCCTCGACCTCGTCCGCTCTTCCGGGTTCCGCTTCCACGAGCAGGCGGCCATGGAGCAGCCGCACCGTCGCTTGCGGGCCCAGGGCGTCGCGCAGGCGCTGGGCCAGAAGCTGCTCGAAGTGGCGGCGGTTCTTGCCCTTGAGCCCGATCTCGTGGTAGTGCACCAAAAAGCGCGCGGGTTCTACCATCGGAAGAGCCTCCGGGCGTTTTCGTCGGTGATGCGCTCCATCTCCTCGAAGGGCACGCCCCGGACCCCGGCCAGCACCTCTAGGGTGTAGCGCACGAAGGCAGGCTCGTTTTTCTTGCCGCGTTTGGGCACCGGCGGCAAGTAGGGGCTGTCGGTCTCGACCAGCAGCCGCTCCGCCGGCAGTGTGGCGGCGGCTTCGCGTAGGTGGGTGTTTCTCTTATAAGTCACGTTGCCCGCGAAGCTGACATAGCCCCCGAGCTCGAGCCCCGTCTCGGCGAGGCGCAGGTCGCCGCCGAAGGCGTGCAGCACGAAGCGGGGCGGGCGGTGTTCCCGGAGCCAGGCTTCGAGGTCGCGCTCGGCGGCGTCGCTTCCCTCTTTCGAGCGCACGTGGAAGATCATGACCAGGTCGCGCTCGAGCGCCAGCTCGAGCTGGAAGGCGAGCACCCGCAGCTGGGCTTCGCGCGAGGCGGCGTCCCAGTAGTAGTCGAGCCCGGTCTCACCGCTGGCGCGCACGCGCGGATGGGCGGCGAGCGCATGCAGCCGCTCTGCCACTTCGTCCGAAAAGCCCTCGGCCTCGGTGGGGTGGAGCCCCACGCCGGCGTAGACGTTGGGCCAGCGTTCGGCAAAGTCGAGCGCGGCGGCGCTGCTGGCGGCGTCGGTGCCCAAGCTCAGCACCGCCTCGAGCCCGGAGGCGCGCTCGAGCGCCTCGGCGAGGGTTTCCAGCCGGTCCAGGTGGGCGTGGGTGTCGGTCATGCCGAACGTAGGTTAGCACAAAAGTCCATCGGCGCAGGCCAGGGGCTTATTTCCTATGCGCCTGTGCGAAAAACTAGTGCTAGAATAAGCGGCGGTTTTGGGGCGGAAAGCCCCGACCCCTACGGAGGGTAAGATGCGAGATGTAACGCTGGCCATAGCCGGTTCGGGTGGGGACGGTGTGATCACGGCAGGTGATTTCATCGTTCAGGCCGCGGCCCGGAAGGGTTTACACGCCTTCATGCTCAAGTCCTACGGGCCTCAGATCCGCGGCGGCGAGTCCTCGGCGCGGATCCGCATATCGGACCGACCGATCTACAGCCAGGGCGATTTCGTGGACTTCCTAGTCGTTTTCAGCTGGAAGGACTTCAACCGCTTCCTCGACGAGATCCAGCTGCGCAAGGGCGCGGTGGTGCTCTACGACGAGGCCGACACCACGCCGCCCGAGGAATTTCCCGTCGACAAGGGCCTCGAGGTCGAGCTCATCGCAGTGCCCTTCAAAAAAATGGCCTCCGAGGAGATCAAGGTGCCGCTCACCAAAAACATGGTGGCCCTGGGCGTCATTGCCGAGCTGCTGCACCTTCCGCTCGACGCCATCAAGGACGCCGTGATGAAGAAGTTTGGCAAGCGCAAGCCCGAGGCCGCGCAGGTGAACCTCGAGGCCATCGACCTAGGCAAGACCTGGGTGAGCGAGAACCTCCCGCAGGGCACCCAGGTGGTGCTCGAAGCCGAAGGCTCGGGCGAGCCCAAGCTGGTCATGACCGGTGATGATGCCGTGGCCTTCGGGGCCATCCACGCTGGCGTCAAGGTCTTCGCCGGTTACCCCATCACCCCGGCCAGCCCCATCCTCGAGTTCCTTTCCAAGTGGCTGCCCCACTTCGGCGGCTCGGTGGTCCAAACCGAAGACGAGATTGCGGCCATCACCTACGCCATCGGCGCCAGCTGGGCCGGCAAGCAGGCCATGACCGCCTCGAGCGGTCCCGGCATCGCGCTCAAGCAGGAGGCCTTTGGCCTCGCGGCGATGGCTGAGATTCCCCTTGTGGTGGTCAACGTTCAGCGCGTCGGGCCCTCCACCGGCATCCCCTCCAAGAGCGAGCAGGCTGACCTCTTCCAGGCCGTCGGCGGCACCCACGGCGATGTGCCCCGGGTCGTGCTCGCGCCCAGCGACGTCGAGGACAACTTCCAGGTGGCCGTCGAGGCCTTCTACCTGGCTGAGAAGTATCAGCTCCCGGTGATGATCCTTACCGACCAGTTCCTCGGCGAGCGCAGCGAGACGGTAGAACCTGAGGTGCTCTTTGCCCGCAAGCGGGTGATCAGCCGCCAGCTCGCCAGCGAGGAAGACCTGAAGGACTACAAGCGCTACAAGATCACCGACACCGGCGTTTCGCCCATGGCCGTGCCCGGCATGGCCGGTGGCCAGCACGTGATCAGTGGTCTCGAGCACCACGAGGACGGTCGCCCCACCTCGAGCGGCACGCTCCACCAGATCATGAGTGAGAAGCGCGCGCGCAAGCTGCCCCTTATCGCTGAGGAGTCGGGCTTCGTGCGCATCTACGGCGACGAGGACGCCGAGCTAGCGGTGCTGGCCTGGGGTTCTTCCAAGGGCGCCGTGCGCGAGGCCATCGAGCGCGCCCAGGAAGAGGGCATTAAGGTCAAGGCGATCGTGCCCCAGCTCATCTACCCCGTACCCAATAAGGCCCTCGACGAGGCCCTTCGGGGTGTGAAGCGCGCCGTCGTGGTCGAGCTCTCCTTCGGGGCGCAGTTCTACCGCTACCTGCGCGCCTACTACGACGGCCTGCCCAAGGAAACCTACTCCTACGCCCGCTCCGGCGCCAACCCGCTCCTCGTGAGCGAGGTGCTCGAAGCCATCAAGGAACACGCGGCCGCGCTTGGCTCGCTCCAGGAGGCCTGAGATGGAACCGGTAAAGCTGACCGCCAAGGACTACAAGACCTCCGTGCCCATCGTTTGGTGTCCGGGCTGCGGTGACTTCGGCGTGCTCAACGCCATGCAGCAGGCGGCCGCCGAGCTGCAGCTGCCGCCCGAGAACCTGATGGTCGTCTCCGGCATCGGTTGCTCGAGCCGCATCGCCGGCTACATCAACAGCTACGGCTTCAACTCGATCCACGGCCGCGCCCTCCCCATCGCCGCGGGGGCCAAGCTGGCCCGCCCCGAGCTGACCGTCTGGGCCGCGGGTGGCGACGGCGACGGCTACTCGATCGGCACCAACCACTTCGTCCACACGATTCGCCGTAACCCCGACATCACCTACATCGTGATGGACAACCACATCTACGGCCTCACCAAGGGCCAGGTCTCGCCGACCACGCCCCACGGCGACGTGACCAAGTCCACTCCGCAGGGAAACCCCGAGCGTCCGCTCAACCCGCTGGCGCTGGCGCTCGAGCTGGGGGCCACCTTCATCGCCCAGGGCTTTTCGGGCAACGTCAAGCACCTGCGCGACCTCATCGTCCAGGCCACCCAGCACAAGGGCTTCGCCCTGCTCAACGTCAAGAGCCCCTGCGTGACCTTCCGCGGTCGCCAGGAGTTCAACGTGATCCGCGAGCACGGGGTCTATCTCGACGAGAGCCACGACCCCAGCGACTGGAACCAGGCTCATGAGGTCACCCAGTGGACCGACAAGATTCCGCTGGGCGTGATCTACAAGGTCGAGGGCGTGCCCACGCTCGAGGGCGTGGCCGCCGAGTTGCAGCAGAAGGCGCTCGAGCGCCGCAAGTTCGAAAGCGCCACCGAGCTCATCGAGGTCTTCCACTAGCCTTCGCGCTGCGCTTTCGCGCCCCTGGCCAGCGGCCGGGGGCGTTTGCTAGGCTACGAATATGCGCGTCCAAAACATCTTGCTGGTCCTGCTGCTCTTCCTGGCCTCGTGCGCGCCCCGGTTGAGCGGCGTGAACCCGGCCGAGCCGCCCCGGCCCGATATGTGGGACCCGCAGCCGGCGTCCATCGAGTGGTGGTACGTCTCGGCCTACCTCCCGGACGACGGGCTTGCCTTTCACTGGGCCTTTTTCAAGTACTACGCCCCCGAGCATTATCGGGCGCTGGGCCTGCCGGCGCGCGCAGTCTTCCCCTATCCCTTTGCCAGCGAGCACCTGGCTGTTACCGATCTGCGGGCCGACCGCTTCACCTTCACCGAGCGGCACGACTTCCCTGGGCTGCGCGCGGTCGTGCGTGCGGACCCGCTCTATCTCGACCTCGACGGTTGGCGTTTTGAGCGTACGCCCGAGGGGTTCCGGTTGCGTGCGGACGGGGTGGACGTCGCGCTCGTTCCCGAGAAGCCGCCGGTTGTGCAGCCGCCGGGATGGTCGGGGACGGCGGAGACCGGGCGGATGTACTACGTCTCCTATACGCGCGTGCGACTGACGGGAACGGTCGCGGGGCGCGCCGTGGAGGGGGTGGCCTGGATCGATCACCAGTGGGGTGACCAGATGAGCGGGGTGGCCGCGTTGTGGGACTGGTACGGTGTCCACCTCTCCAACGGCGGCGACCTGATGGTCTACCGCATCCGCGACGCCGCGGGCAACGTGAAGGTCCTGCACGCCTCCTACGTGGACGTGTTCGGGCGGGTGCGGGCGCTCGAAGACGTACGCATGACTCCCGAGGGTTTCTGGACCTCGCCGGTCACGGGCTTCCGTTACGCCGTTTCCTGGCGCGTCGAGGGCGAGGGGTGGTCGTTGCGGCTCGATCCGGTGCGGCTCGAGCAGGAGATTCGCGGTGGCCTCGTGCCGGTGGCCTACTGGGAGGGTCCGGTACAGGGCGAGGGGACGTGGATGGGTGAGTCCGTGCAGGCGTGGGGCATGGGCGAGTTCGTGGGCGGCCACTATCCTCCCAAATAGCGTTGTTTTTTACGTGAGAAATCATTCACGAAGGAGAGTCGTCCCACCGTTCACGTAAACGCGCAAACACCAACGGGCTGAATTGCAAAAGGATCCCGCGGCCGGCTGGCCGCGGGATCCTGCCACCTGCGGGCCTAAAGGCCAAGCGCCTTGCGCGCCTCTTTGAGAATCTTCTTGATCTCGGCCGGGTCGCTCGCCTCGCAGTAGACACGCAGCAGCGGTTCGGTGCCCGAGGGGCGGAAGAGCACCCAGGCGCCGCCGGTTAGGTGGAGCTTGACGCCGTCGAGGGTCTCGACGCGCTCCACCTCGAGCCGGCCCAGCCGCTGGGGCGGCTCGTTTTTCAGTTGCGCCATCAACGCATCGCGCACCTCGGGGCTTTCCACCTCGAGGTCGAGGCGGTCGAAGGCGTGGCGGAAGCCAGTCAGTTCCTCGATCTCGGCGAACTGCTCCCCCAGGCTCTTGCCGGTGGTCACCACGCTTTCGAGCAGCAGGAGGGCGTTGAGAATGCCGTCGCGCTCCGGGATGTGGCCGGCCACACCGATACCACCCGACTCCTCGCCCCCGATCAGCACGTCGCCCTTCAGGAACTCGTCGGTGATGTACTTGAAGCCGATGGGGGTGGTGACGACCTCCAGGCCCAGCTTCTCGGCCAGCAAGTCCACGATCTTCGAGACCGAGAAGGTCTTGACCACCCGTCCTCGCAGCCCCTTGCGGTAGAGGTGGTGCAGCAGCACGGCGAAGACCTGGTGGCTGTTGAAGTAGATCCCGCCGGCGAGCACCGCGCCGATGCGGTCGGCGTCGCCGTCGGTGACCGCGGCGAAGACCGGGTCCTTCTCGGCGCTCAGGACTGCGCGCAGGGTGGCCAGGTTCTGGGGAATGGGCTCGGGGCGTACGCCGTAGAAGAGGGGGTGGGGCACGCCGTGAAGCTTGCGCAGGTCGAGCGCCAGGCCCGCGTGTTTCACGAAGCCCGCGAGCCATCCGCCGCCAGCGCCGCCCATGGCGTCGTGATAGAGCGCGCCTGAATAGTTTTTCAAGGCGCTCAGGTCCACGAGCTGAGCGAGTCGCTCGTAGTAGGTCGTGCGCAGGTCGAAGCGCTTTACCGCCTCCGGCTTGGGGGGCGCCGGGGGGTTGGCGTCGAGCCGCCGGATCATGCCGTCGTAGATCTCGGGCGTGGCCGAGCCGCCGTAGGGCCCCTTGAGCTTGTAGCCGTTGTACTCCGGGGGGTTGTGGCTGGCGGTGATCATCGCCCCGGCCGCCGCCTGCTCGTGGACTACCGCGAACGAGGCCACCGGCGTAGGGACGTAGCTGCGGCTGAGCAGGGCCTCGAGGTCGTTCGCGGCGATGATAGCCGCCGCATGCCGGGCGAAGCGGTCCGAGAGAAAACGGGTGTCGTGGCCGATGACCACGCGCGTGCCGCCGACCGACTTCACGTAGTCCGCGGTGGCCTGGGCCACCCGAGCCACGTTGGCGAAAGTGTATTTTTCGGCGATGACGTCGCGCCAGCCGTCGGTGCCGAAGCGCAGCTCATCCATGCCCTCATCCTACAGGCCGGGCGCATGGGAGCTGTTAGACTGTTCGGCGTGTCCGCAAGCGACCTCCTTTCCTCTCTCAACGAACAACAACGCGCCGCGGTCGAGCACTTTCTGGGTCCTGCGCTGGTCGTGGCGGGGGCGGGCTCGGGCAAGACCCGCACCGTGGTGCACCGGGTGGCCTACCTGATCGCCGAGCGGGAGGTCTACCCGACCGAGATCCTGGCCGTTACCTTCACCAACAAGGCCGCGGGTGAGATGCGCGAGCGCCTGGCGCGCATGGTGGGGCGGGAAGCGGGCGAGCTGTGGGTGAGCACCTTTCACTCGGTCAGCCTGCGGATTTTGCGCCGCTACGGGGAGCGCATCGGGCTCAAGCCCGGCTTCGTGGTCTACGACGACGACGACCAGCGGGTGCTGCTCAAGGAGGTGCTGGGCGCGCTCGGACTCGAGGTGCGGCCCACCTACGTGCGCGCCATCCTTGACCGCATCAAGAACCGGATGTGGACGCTCGACGACTTCCTGACCCAGGCGGACGACTGGGTAGGCGGACTGACCAAGCAGCAGATGGCCGAGGTCTACGCGCGCTACCAGCAGCGCCTCGCCGAGAACAACGCCGTCGACTTCAACGACCTGCTCTTGCGCACCATCGAGCTCTTCGAGCGCCACCCCGACGCCCTCGCGGCGGTGCGCCAGCGGGCGCGCTTCATCCACGTGGACGAGTACCAGGACACCAACCCCGCCCAGTACCGGCTCACCAAGCTGCTCGCCGGCGACGAGGCCAACCTGATGGTGGTGGGCGACCCGGACCAGTCCATCTACGGCTTTCGCAACGCCGACATCCAGAACATCCTCGGCTTCGAGCGCGACTACCCCGGGGCCAGGGTCTACCGGCTTGAGGCCAACTACCGCTCGACCGAGGCTATTTTGCGTGTGGCCAACGCGCTCATCGAGAACAACGAGCAGCGCCTGGAAAAGACGCTGCGCCCGGTCAAAACCGGCGGCGAGCCGGTACGGCTCTACCGCGCGCCCGACCACCGCGAGGAGGCGGCCTTCGTGGCGCGCGAGGTGGCGCGGCTGGCGCGCGAGCGCGCGCTCGACGACTTTGCCGTGCTTTACCGCACCAACGCGCAGTCACGCGTGCTCGAGGAGGCCTTTCGCCGGCTCAACCTGCCGGCCCGTATCGTGGGTGGGGTGGGCTTCTACGAGCGGCGCGAGGTCAAGGACGTACTCGCTTACGCGCGCCTGGCCGTCAACCCGGCCGACGACGTGGCGGTGCGCCGGGTGATCAACGTGCCGGCCCGGGGCGTGGGGGCGACCTCAGTGGTGCGGCTGGCCGAGCTGGCGGAGCGCGAGGGGGTGAGCCTCTTTGCAGCGGCGTGCAGGGCCGGCGAGGTGCTGGCGGCGCGCCAGGCGACGGCGGTGGGGCGCTTCGTGGCCCTGATCGAGACGCTGCGCGAGGCGGCCGAGCACAGCGGCCCCGAGGCTTTCTTGCGGTTCGTGCTGGCTGAGACCGGTTACAGCGAGATGCTGCGGCGTGAGGAGGGCAGCGAGCCTCGGCTCGAGAACCTGGAGGAACTGCTCAGGGCCGCGGCCGAGTGGGAGGAGGAGCACGGCGGCGGCGTGGCCGAGTTCCTCGACGAGGTCGCCCTCACCGCCCGGGCCGAGGAGCCGAACGCCGCGCCCGAGAAGTCGGTTACGCTGATGACGCTGCACAACGCCAAGGGGTTGGAGTTCCCGGTGGTCTTCGTGGTGGGGGTGGAGGAGGGGCTGTTGCCCCACCGCTCGAGCCTCGGCTCGGACGCCGAGATCGAGGAGGAGCGGCGGCTCCTCTACGTGGGCATCACCCGCGCCCAGGAGCGGCTCTACCTCACCCTCTCCGAGGAGCGCGAGACCTGGGGGCAGCGCGAACGGGTGCGGCCGAGCCGCTTCCTCGAGGAGATTCCCGAGGCGCTCCTGCGGCCCGTGGGCCCCTTTGGCGACGCGCCCGAGCCCGCGCCCGCGCCGCGGTCGAGCGCGCCGGTGAACCGGGCCGCAGGCAAGCGCACGGACGGCTTCCACGGCGGAGAAAAGGTGCGCCACCCGCGCTACGGCGAGGGCACCGTCGTGGCCACGAGCGGGGAGGGGGCCCGGCAGGAGGTTACGGTCCACTTTGAGGAGGCCGGCCTCAAGCGGCTGTTGGTGAAATACGCCGGCCTGGAGCGCTTAGAATAGGGTTCGTGAAACGCACCGTCCTCTTCGTTGCGCTCGTTCTCGCTACCCTGGGCCATGCAGCGGGCGGGCTCGACCTCGCCCTCAGCCGTAACCTCGACGCCGTGGGGTACGCTGGCCGGCTCGGCTTCTACCTCGAGGGTTCGCCGCTAGTGGTTCGGGGGGACCTGATCTTCGGCGAGCG
This sequence comes from Thermaceae bacterium, assembly GCA_026985615.1. GTDB lineage: Bacteria > Deinococcota > Deinococci > Deinococcales > Marinithermaceae > Oceanithermus. The sequence continues at coordinate 12,232 of JALSQD010000082.1, forward strand.
CGGGGGACTGCTGGGCGAGGTGGACCTCCTCTGGCGGCCCTGGGGAGACCGTTTCGTCGAGCCCTACCTGGGGCTTGGGGCCTCAACCGTGATCGCACGGCTGGCGCCGGAAGGCGGTCTGGTGATGGACGTGGGCGCGGAGTCCTTCGCGGTGGCCTCTGCGGGCCTGGCCCTGCGCTTCGCCGTGGTGCGCCCTTACGCCGATGTGAGCTACAGCTACGGGCCCGATCCCTACGCCCGGGCCAGCTTCGGGGTCGTGTGGTGATGGTAGGCGCGGTGCTCGTGCACGGGGGTGCTGGCCGGGCGGAGCCGGGGGACGAGGCCCCGCGCTTGGCGGGTGTGGCGCGGGCGCGGGACGCCGCCTGGGCCGTGCTCGAGGCTGGGGGTACGGCGCTCGAGGCGGCGGTGCGGGCGGTGGAAGTGCTGGAAGACGACCCGAACTTCAACGCGGGTACCGGCTCGGTACTCAACCGCGACGGTTTCGTGGAGATGGACGCAGCGGTGATGGACGGCGAGGTGCGGGCATTTGGCGCGGTGGCGGCCGTGCGCGACGTGAAGAACCCGGTGCGTCTAGCGCTCGAGGTTATGCGCTCCGAACACGTTTTTCTCGCAGGTGAAGGGGCGAGCCGCTTCGCCCGCGAGCGTGGATTCCCCCCGCACGATCCCCGCGCGCTCGTGACCCCGCGACAGCTCGAGCGCTGGTCGCGGGGCCGGCGCGGGGCGGGCGGCGAGAAGTGCGGCACCGTGGGGGCGGTGGTCTACGGCGGCAGGGGCGTGGCCGCAGCCACTTCCACCGGCGGTATCCTCGACCAGCGCGTGGGGCGCGTGGGCGACACCCCCCTCCCTGGGGCGGGCACCTACGCCGAGGCCGGACTCGGTGCGGTGAGCGCCACCGGTCACGGCGAGTTCTTCGCCCGCGCGCTCGCGGCCTACCGCTCGGTGGCGGCCCTGCGGGAACACGGCCCGCAGGAGGCGGTACAGCTGGCCCTGGCCGAGGTGGGCGCGCTGGGCGGCTCCGGCGGCCTGATTCTCGTGACCGCGGACGGCGTGCTGGCCTGGGACCACACCACCCCTTCGATGACGGTGGCCTGGCGGGACGCGGCGGGTCCGGGCGAGGCGATGGGAAAGGGCTCGGTATAATGGCGAGCGTGCTGCGCAGGCTCGCGGCGCGCGGAGGATTTTAGTGACCTGCCTGGCTTTTTTCTCCGACAATCCCAGCCGTTGGTACGACCCGCTGGTGGCGGCGCTGAGCGCGCATGACTTGCCTCTGCACCTTCATCCCATCGGGGCGGGAGGCGAGCTCGAGGCTGCGCTTGTGGGCCTGCGTCCGCTGGGGTTTTCCGGTGCACTCGTGGAGAATGCGGCACAGCAGGCCAGGATTCCGGCGCTCGTCGGCAGGCGCGAGCCCGAGGTCGAGGCGGCCGGGCGCGCGGATGCGCTGCGGGTGCAGTGGGGCTCGCTGACGGCGGGCTTCCTGTTCCCGGAGGCGGCGCGGCGCGCGATGGAGCAGGCGGGGTTCGCGGGCGCGCGGATCCTGTGGGTGGGGCCGGCGGTGCCCGACCTGGCCTCGGTGGTGCGCGGTATGCGTACCGTCCACGCCTACGCCTTGACCCCCACGGCGGGGGAGGGGTTGCTGGCGCAGCTCCCTGCGCCGCAGCGGGGGCGCGTGGTGCTGGGGCCGCAGCAGGCCGAGGCGCTGGGCGCCGAGGTGGACGTGGTCGTCTACGCGGGCGGCCCGCTGCCCATGAGCATCCTGCAGCCCTACCACGGCTTCTTTGCCTTTGCCGAGCCGCCGCTCCAGGACGCCTATCTGGCGGTGGAGCAGGTAGTGAGCCCCGACTACTTTCGTCAGGTCTACCTGAGCCGGCTGCTCGCCTGGGTGGCCGACGTGGATTTACCCCCGGACGCATTCGCGCTAGGCTAAGGATATGGTTCCCGATCTCGCACGCGTGCCAGGTGTGCTGGGGCGCATCGCGCGCCGGCGGTACGAGCGTTTGCGCGAGGCTCCGCTGGAGCCGGCCGATGTCGGGGAGATGCCTGCGGTGCCCAGCTTTTACGAGGCGCTGGAAGCGCCCGGCCTGTCGGTGATCGCCGAGGTCAAGCGCAAAAGCCCGTCCGAGGGGGTCATCGCCGACCTCGACACTGCCGCGGTGGCCCGGGCCTACGCGCGCGGAGGCGCACGGGCGGTGAGCGTGCTGACCGAGCCCGACTTCTTCGCGGGCTCGAGCGAGGACCTGCGCCGGGTGCGCGAAGCGGTCGGGCTGCCAATCTTGCGCAAGGACTTCGTGGTCCATCCGCAGCAGATCTGGGAGGCGCGGGCGCTGGGCGCCTCGGCGGTGCTGCTGATCGTTGCGGTGCTGGGTCCGCTGGTGGAGGACTACCTGTGGGAGGCCGAGAAGGCCGGGCTCGACGCCCTGGTGGAGGTGCACGACGAAGCCGAGGCCGACCTCGCCCTCGCTGCGGGCGCCCGCATCGTGGGCGTGAACAACCGCGACCTGACGAGCCTGGCCGTCGACCTGGAGACGGCGCCGCGGGTGGCCGCCTACCTGCGCGCACGGGGCTACGCCGGCCTCTTGGTGGCCGAGTCGGGCTACTCGAGCGCCGAGGAGCTGGCGATGCTGCGGTCCCGCTTCGACGCCGTGCTCATTGGAAGTTCGCTCGCCCGGCAGTGCGATCCCGAGGCGGGCTTGCGCGCTCTACTCCGCTTCTGACCGCCTTCCCGTTTCCGACCCTGACAAATATGACGTTTTTGCGTCAGCGACTGCAATAAGCGTTGACAACTTGGTTTGGGGTCGGTATACTCGCCGCAAACGGTCAGCGAGTGTTGGGGAGGCGGACTTGGCGCAGCTATCTGTACAAAACGTTACCTTGAGTTTTGGCGGCATCAACGCACTGAACGGTGTGGACGTAGTGGTCGAGCCCGGCGAGCTGGTCTCGATCATCGGCCCCAACGGCGCCGGCAAGACGAGCCTGCTCAACTGTATCTCTGGCTTCTATCACCCCACCCACGGGCGCATCGAGTTCGAAGGGCACGACTTGACCCACGCCTCGCCCCACGCGGTGACGGGCTACGGGATCGCGCGCGCCTTTCAGAACATCGAGCTCTTCGGGGGGATGACGGTGCTGGAGAACCTCATGCTGGCCCGTCATACCTATCTGCACTACGGCATCGGCGCCGCCTCGGTCTACTACGGGGCGGCGCAGCGTTTGGAGGTGGAGAACCGCCGGGTTGTCGAGGACGTAATCGACTTCATGGAGCTCGAGCCCTACCGCAAGTCGCTCGTCGCCAACCTGCCCTACGGCGTGCGCAAGCGGGTGGAGGTGGCGCGGGCGCTCTCGCTCGAGCCCAAGCTGCTGCTGCTCGACGAGCCGATGGCGGGGATGACGCTCGAGGAGAAGGAGGACATGGTCCGCTTCATTCTCGACATTCAGGCGGAGCGCGAGACCACGGTGATCCTCATCGAGCACGACCTGGGGGTCGTGATGGACATCTCCGACCGCGTCTACGTCCTCGACTTCGGGATGGTCATCGCCTCGGGCAAGCCCGAGGACGTGGCCGACGACCCGGCTGTGATCGAGGCCTACGTGGGGGGTGCGTGATGGCGATCCTGCGGCCCGATCCCTCGCTCAAGCGCTACACTCTGCCGCAGCTCTTGCGTTTGCGCGCCGAGAAGGAGGGCGAGCGCGTCGCCTTGCGCGAGAAGGACTACGGCATCTGGAACGAGGTCACCTACGCCGAGTACTATGAGCACGTCCGCGACTTCGCCCACGGCCTGCTCGAGCTCGGCTACGAGCCCGGCGAGAAGTTCGCCATCATCGCCGAGAACATCCCCGAGTGGGTCTACGCCGAGCTGGCGGTGCAGGGGCTCGGCGGCGTCTCGGTGGGCATCTACCCCTCCTCGGTGCCCCCCGAGGTGGCCTACGTGATGGAGTACGCCGACGTCACCATGGCGCTCGTGCAAGACCAGGAGCAGGCCGACAAGCTGCTCGAGGTCAAAGACGAGCTGCCGCGGCTGCGGCGCATCATCTACGAGGACCCGCGGGGCATGCGTGGCTACGATGCCGGGCTTTTCATAAGTTTCGAGGAGGTGCTCGAGCTCGGACGCAAGCACCGCCACGCCTACCCGCGCGCCTACGAGGAGGCGCTCGAGCGCGGCCGCCCCGAGGATGTAGCCCACTTCTCGCTCACCTCGGGCACCACGGGCAAGCCCAAGGCGGCGATGCTCACCCACAAGAACCTCATCCACATGGGCGTCGCCCTGCAGGAGATCGATCCCATGGAGCCCACCGATGACTACCTCTCCTTCCTGCCGCTGGCCTGGATCGGCGAACAGATGATGACGGTGGGCATGGGGCTCACCGGCGGGTTCGCGGTCAACTTTCCCGAGGAGGTCTCCACCGCCATGAGCGACCTGGTGGAGATCGGCCCCCACCTGATGTTCAGCCCGCCGCGCGTCTGGGAGGGCATCCAGAGCCGCATCTGGGTGGACATCAGCGAGTCCTACGCCTTCAACCGCTGGGTCTACCACCAGCTGATGAAGGTGGGCTACAAGGCCGCCGACTACCGCATGCACGGCAAGCCCATGCCCCTGGGGCTGCGGCTCGCCTACGCCTTCGCCCACGCGGTGCTCTTCCGGCCGCTCAAGGACCGCCTGGGCTTCTTGCGCCTCAGGCGCGCCTACACCGGCGGCGCGGCGCTCGGCCCCGACGTCTTCCGCTTCTTCCACGCCATCGGGGTGAACCTCAAGCAGATCTACGGCCAGACCGAGATCACCGGCATCGCCTTCGTCCACCGCGACGGCGACGTGCGCTACGACACCGTGGGCGTGCCCATTCCCGGCACCGAGGTCAAGATCAGCGAGGACGGCGAGATCCTGGCGCGCTCCGACGCCGTCTGCGCTGGCTATTACAAACGTGACGACGCCACCGCCGAGCTGCTCGAGGGCGGCTGGCTGCACTCTGGCGACGCCGGCTACCTGACCGAAGACGGCCACCTCGTCGTTATCGACCGCCTCTCCGACGTGATGCACACCGCCGCGGGCGAGATGTTCAGCCCGCAGTTCCTCGAGAACAAGCTCAAGTTCAGCCCCTTCATCAAGGAGGCCGTTGTCTACGGCGACCGCCGGCCCTACCTGGCCGCCTTCATCAACATCGACCCGCAGACGGTGGGCAAGTGGGCCGAGGATCGCGGCCTCGCCTACACCACCTACATGGACCTCTCGAGCAAGCCCGAGGTGGCCGAACTGATCCGGCGCGAGGTCGAGCAGGTGAACGCCGACCTGCCCGAGGGCCTGCGCATTCGCCGCTTCGTGCTGCTCTTCAAGCTGCTCGACGCCGACGACGATGAGCTAACGCGCACCGGTAAGGTGCGGCGCAAGTTCGTGGCCGAGCGCTACCACGACTTGGTGGAGGCGCTCTACAGCGACGCTAGCGAAGTGGACGTGCGCGCCGAGTTCAAGTACCAGGACGGCTCGGTACAGCACGTCGAGGCGCGGGTGCGGGTCATCGACCTGGGCGCGCGGCCCGAGGAGGTGGAGGCGTGAGCTACTTCTTGCAACTGCTGGTGTCGGGCATCGTCGTCGGCTCCATCTACGCCCTGGCGGCGCTCGGCTTCGTGCTCATCTACAAGGCCAGCCGCGTCATCAACTTCGCCCACGGCCACTTCATCGCCATCGGCGCCTTCACCGCCTACGCCCTGGCGGTGGACTTTGGCGTCAACATCTGGATCGCGGCGCTGGTGGTGCTCGTCTTCACCGCGATCGTGGCCTACTTTACCGAGCGCGTCTTCCTCAAGCCGCTCGTGGGCCAGCCGATCATCAGCGTCATCATGGTGACCATCGGCCTGGCCTCGGTCTTCGGCGGCCTGATCCACCTCACCCCCTACGGCTCCGGCAACTTCTCGCTGCCCGCCTTCCTGCCCGAGGGCGGCGTGACCTTCTGGGGCATCAGCGTGAGTTACCCGCAACTGCTGGCGGTGCTCTTCACCGCCGTCTTCCTGGTGGCCTTCGCCTGGTTCTTCCAGCGCTCGACCATCGGCATCGCCATGCGCGCGGTGGCCGACGACCAGATGGCCTCGATGAGCCTGGGCGTCTCGGTGGAGAAGGTCTTCGCCCTGGCCTGGGCCGCGGCTGGCATCACCGCGGCGGCCTCGGGGCTCATCGTCGGGGCGATCTCGGGCCTCAACCTCGAGGGACTCGTGGGAATCGGCCTCAAGGTCTTCCCGGTGGTGATCCTGGGCGGGCTCGACTCGATCCCGGGCGCGGTGGTGGGCGGCATCATCATCGGCATCCTCGAGAACCTGGCCGCCGGCTACCTCGACGCCTACATTCCCGGCGGCGGCACGGGCGACGTATTCCCGTTCCTGGTGCTGCTGCTCGTGCTCTGGTTCAAGCCTCACGGTCTCTTCGGCACCGAGGAGATCGAGCGTGTATAGGAGGCGGCATGCGTAATCCCTGGACGCGTACCGGCAACTACAAGACGAGCTACAAGCAGGACACCACCATCTTCACCACATACAGCGAACAGGCGAGCCTCATCGTCTTCCTGGTGGGCATGCTGGTGCTGCCGCAGTTCCTCAGCCGCCACAGCATGCAGATCCTCGACCTGATCCTCATCTACGCGCTCGCGGTGCTGGGACTCAACATCATCACCGGCTACGCCGGGCTCATCAACATCGGCCACGCCGCCTTCCTGGGCGTGGGGGCGTACACCGCGGCACTGGTGAGCCCCTACCTGCCCTTCTGGGCGGTGCTGCCGGTCTCGGGTCTGGTCGCGGCGCTCGCGGGTGCGGTGGTGGGCATTCCCGCTCTGCGCATCAAGCACCTCTACCTGGCGATCGCCACGCTGGCCTTCCAGATCATCTTCGAGTGGGGGGTGGGGCACTCCCCGGCGCTCGAGCAGGGTGGCGCCATGGCCATGCCGCGGGTCGTTTTCCTGGGCTACAAGGTCGGCTTCAAGAACCACCATTACTTCTGGTACTACGTCATCTTCGTGGTGCTCGTGTTGCTGGCCTTCGCCTTCCGCAACCTGCTGCGCACCCGCTGGGGGCGCGCGCTGGTGGCTGTGCGCGACAACGACCGCGCCGCCGACGCCATGGGCATGGACCCGGGTAAGACCAAGGTCTTCGCCTTCGCGCTGGGGGCCTTCTACGCCGGCGTGGCGGGGGCGCTCTATGCCTACTGGTCGCGCGCGGTGGTCATCGAGGACTACTCCCTGGCCATCTCGATCAAGTTCCTGGCTATGGCCATCGTGGGCGGGCTGGGTACGCTCGTGGGCAGCTTCTTCGGCCCGGCCTTCCTGGAGCTTCTGGACATCAACATGGAGTCGATCTCGCACCTGATCAAGGCCGTCTACAACCCTCCGGGGGTGGACGTGGCCTCGGCGGTGCGGCCGCTGGCCTTCGGCCTCGCCATCGTGCTCTTCCTTATCTTCGAGCCGCGCGGGCTGGCGAACTGGTGGCGGCTGTTGCGCAGCTACTTCCGCAACTGGCCGTTCAAGTACTAGGCGATCCGGCGCGCTCGCGCCGTCGCAATAAAGGGAGGTAGGCGTATGAAGAACAAACGGACGTTGTGGGCATTGGCGGCCGTGCTCGCCATGGGCTTCGCTGCCGCGGAAAAGGTGCACATCATGTGGTCCGGCGCGATCACCGGGCCGACCTCGGATGCGGGCAAGTACTACGCTCAGGGGATTGAGGACTACTGCAACTACATCAACGACACCGGGTACGTGGCCGGTGTGGAGTTCGTCTGCGAGGTGCGCGACGACCAGTACAACAACGCCAACACGCTGCGCAATTTCGAGGAGGCCGTGGACCGGGGCGACCCGATCTTCCTCGGCTACTCCACCGGCGGCACGCTGCAGCTCAAGCCGCTGATCCAGGAGGTGGGCCTGCCCTTCATCCCCGCTTCCTACCACATTGGCAACATCGATCCGCCGGATAACGATTACATCTTCCTGCCCATCCCCTCGTACTCCGAGCAGGTTATCGCGATCCTCGAGTACATCGCCAAGACCACGCCGGGCGCGAAGGTGGCCATGGTGGTCCACCCCTCGCCCTTCGGGCGCGCCCCGGTGGAAGACGCCAAGAAGGCGGCCGCCGAGCTCGGCATCACCATCGTGGAGGTGCAGGAGGCGAGCAAGAACCTAGACAACACCGCCACCCTCAAGCGCTTCGAGAACAAGGGCGTGCAGTACATCGTCTACCAGAACGTCGCCGGTCCGGTGGCCACGATGATCAAGGACGCCCAGCGCCTCGGCCTCAACATCAAGCACGCCGGCGCGCACTACGCAGGCGGGCCCGACCTGCTGCGCCTGGCCGGCCCCGCGGCCGAGGGCTTCCTCTGGGTCACCTCCTACTACATGCCCGACGAGGACAACGACGGGGCGCGCTTCGTGAAGGAGCTGGGTGCGAAGTACGGCCGCCCGGCCGACACCATCGAGAGCGTGCACTACCCCTCGGGCATGCTGGCCGCGGCCGTCGCCATCGAGGCCATCAAGGAGGCCAAGGACGCGGGCAAGAAGATCAGCCCCGAGACCGTCTACGAGGCCTTGCTCAAGATCGACTGGCCCAATAAGCTGGCCGTGGGCCCGGTGACCTACAGCAAGGACGACCACGTGGGTGTGGACATGCTGCGCGTGCTCGAGGCGAAGGACGGGCGCTTCGTGCCCATCACTGAGCCCTTCAGCTCGCAGCTCTTCCGCAAGGTCCACTACGGCAAGTAAACCCCGACGCGGGTGGCGGCCCGGGCTGCCACCCGCTCCCTCCGGAGGCCGCCTTGGCTACGCAAGAACCAGCTCAGGAGCGCAACTGGCTTTTGCGCGTCAACAACATCGAGGTCGTCTACCAGGACATCATCCAGGTGTTGCGCGGGGTCTCGCTCAACATCCCCGAGGGCCGCATCACCTCGCTCCTCGGCCCCAACGGGGCGGGGAAGACCACCACGCTGCGCGCGATTTCCGGCTTGCTGGTGCCCGAGGACGGCGCCGTGCGCGACGGTACGATCGTCTACCAGGGGCGCGAGATCCAGAACCTCCCGCCCGAGGAGATCGTGCGCATGGGGATCGTCCAGGTGCCTGAGGGGCGGCACGTCTTCAAGCACCTGACCATCGAGGAGAACCTGCGGGTGGGCTCAATCACGCGCCGCGACGGCAAGGTGCGCGAGGACCTCGAGCGCATCTACAGCTACTTCCCGCGTCTGGCCGACCTGCGCCACCGCCTCGCCGGCTACACCAGCGGCGGCGAGCAGCAGATGCTGGCCATCGGGCGGGCACTATTGGCCGCGCCCAAGCTGCTCCTGCTCGACGAGCCCAGCCTGGGACTCGCGCCGTTGCTGGTGCGCGAGATCTTCGACATCGTCGCGCGCATCAACGCCGAGGAGGGCGTGACCGTGCTGGTGGTCGAGCAGAACGCGGCGGTGGCCCTGGGCGTGAGCGACTATGCCTACATCATGGAGCAGGGCAAGATCGTGCTCGAGGGCGAGGCCGAGGCGCTTTCGGAGAACCCCGACGTCAAGGAGTTCTACCTGGGCATGGCCAAGGCAGGCAGCCGCAAGTCGTTCCGCGACGTCAAGTCGTACAAGCGTCGCAAACGCTTCATGTAAGGGAAAATTCCCCTTTCTTGACCGCATTTTTCGGCCATGCTACGCTTAACGAGGAAGCCGCCCTGGCTTCCTGGGGCGGGGCGTAGCGCAGCCCGGAAGCGCGCCTGCTTTGGGGGCAGGATGTCGCAGGTTCAAATCCTGCCGCCCCGACCAACCTGCGGGAGTAGCTCAGTTGGTAGAGCATCGGCCTTCCAAGCCGAGGGTCGCGGGTTCGAGTCCCGTCTCCCGCTCCAGACGGGGGTGGCCACCGGCCGCCCCCTTCGCGCGCCCGTAGCTCAGGGGATAGAGCAGCCGCCTTCTAAGCGGTAGGTCGGGGGTTCGAATCCTCCCGGGCGCGCCATCATGGCGGGGTTTCGACCCCGCCGGTTTTTTCTTTCTGACCCCAATGACCCCGTTCGGGGTCATCCTTGAATAAGCCCTCGAGCACGTGCGCCGCCCGCACCAGCTCGCCCGGCTCCACGTGATGAGCGTAGAGGTCATGCACGTCGCGGACCTGGTGGCCAAGGATCTGCATCCGCACCTCGCGGGGGATGCCGATCTGCCGCATCAGGTTTGCGGCGGTGTGGCGCAGGTCATGGAGCCGGATCGCCGGGACCCCAGCGGCCTCGACGGCCTTGAGGAAGTCCCGGCGGATGTTGGTGTGCAGCAGCATCCTGCCGGTGCTCGCCGGAATCAGCCAGCCCTCCTCCTGCCAGCCAGGAGCGCGGGCCTCGGCTTCGCGTCGCTCGAACCAGGCATTGAGCTCCTCGGCGAGGTCTGCGGGGGCGTAAACGGTCCGCACGCTCGCCGGGGTCTTGGTGGTCTCCGACACCCGCCGCCCGTGGCCGTGGTCGGTGGCCGTGCGCTCGACCCGGAGCCGCCAGACCCCGAGGGTGGGGTCAAGGGCCCAGTCCTCGAGGCGGAGCGCCATCGCCTCGCCGACCCGGAGACCGAGGGTGAGCATGAGCCGGTAGAGCGGGTAGAGCCTGCGCTCGCTGGCCACGGCAAGGAACGCCCTGGCCTCGTCGAGGGTCCAGGCCCGTCCTGTTTGCCGCCGGGGCTCGCGGGGCAACTTGACCGGAGCCGCCGGGTTGCGGTGGATGAGCTCGAGAGCCTCGGCCTCGGCGAGGGCGTTCCTGAGCATCTGCAGGACCTTGAGCTTGGTGCGATGGGAGTAGGGAAGGGCGGTGATCCAGTCCTGGATTTCCAGGGGCGAGAGGTCCTCGAGCGCCCGGCCCCAGAAGCGCTCGGCGATGATCCCCGCCAGGCGGCGGTCCTCCCGCACCGTCGAGGTGGCGAGGCTTCGCCGCTGTGCCAGGCGGCGCTCCAACCAGGCCGCCACCGTCCACCCTGAGCGGCGTATGCGGCCGCGCGAGCGCTCGACCTCGAGCTCGGCGTAGATGCGCCAGGCGTCCTCAGGCGTGCGGGCGTAACGGGAGACCCGGCGGCCGTCGACCTGGACGCGGATCTCGATGCGGCCGTCTTTACGGAGTTTGGCGTTGGGGGGCAGGGCTGGGCGGGGCATGGGTTAAAGACCAAAGGCCTCTTCGATCTGGGCGTGGACGAGGTCAGGGTCCGGCTGCCCGAAGATCTTCAGCTCCCTGGAGCTCGAGCCGGCCGTGTTGATGAGCACCTGCCCGGAGTGAAAAACCTGGCTCATAAACGGGCGAACCACGGTAACATCAGTGATCTTCTCCTTGGGCACGGAGATCGTCTTCTTGCTGAAGACGCCGAGGCGAGCGATGACGCGCTGGTTGGTTACCGCCCACCGGTTTTGCTTGTAGGCCCAGTAGTGGATAGGCATGAAGAGAAAGCCGATGCCCAGCGTTACGACTGAGAAAAGCACAAACCCCACGCCTGGCCAAAGGTAGCTGGGCGTGTATTCGTGCAGGACTTCTTCCCCATCGCGAAGCGGAACGCCGTACCAGCGACTTTGGCTCATCGTCTCACCTTCCTCGGTTCGAACTCGGCCTGCAAAATCTTTTATTCAAAACCTTTTATTTAAGGCCGCCTACGGCCTTTTAATGCAAAAAAGTGCTTTGGCGGCCTTTTGAATTCCTCGAAGGCTAAAAACATAAGTCAGCTCGTTGCCTTGGTAGTCCCATACGCGGAATGCAAACTTCCCCCCATCACCTTTCAACAACTTCCTAAGCAGCGCAAGGGGATACCGTACAAATGCCGCGGTTCCATCGGTCGATGGATCCCAGGTATAAGGCCCTTCCGGCTTACCGCCACCAATGCGGTACATCACCTTCAGCGGATCGTTGTCCAAATAAGTGTCCGCGTCCACAAAAATATCAAATTCCGCTCCGCGGCAACGCAACCAAAGAGCAGCATTGTCGTAGTAACGTGGGTATTCGACTGCATTGGTATAGATGTAAACCCCCTTCGCTCCGGTGATGGGGTCATCTTTGGTAAACACATAAAACGCGCCGACAATGTTTACCTCAGCAATAGACAAGCTGCCAAAAGCCAAAACAATGGCAAGTAACATCAGGCGCTTGGCGCCATAAGAAAAGCCCATCAGATCCTCCTCACCACCGCCTTCGCCACCCCGAAGATCCGCTCGCCGTCTCTTAGTTCCCGCGGTGGGTGGGCGGGGTTGTCGCTGACCAGGAGCCAGGCATCGCCCACGCGCTGGAGGCGTTTGACGATCAGCCCGTCGTCGGGCACGTGAACGGCGACGATCTTCCCGCTCTCGGGTTCGCCGTCGCGCACGAAGAGCACGATGTCCCCCTCGGAGAGGGTTGGCTCCATCGAGTCACCGCGCACGCGCACGGCAAAGAGGTCACGGCGGTCGTAGCCGCTGATCTCGGGGAGAACGACCTCGATCT
>JALSQD010000083.1 GCA_026985615.1 Thermaceae bacterium
CTTCTTCGCTCCCCGCCATACCTCCCGGCCAACCGTAGTAAGCTGCATCCGTGGGGACCTCCTCTCTCCTGGAGTGGTCCCCACATTCTTATCGATTCGGTCTCACATGTGTCTGTCCGGGTTCAGCAGGGAGCGTGGCCGAACCCGTAGCGGGTCTGGGGGACGAACGCCCCTAGGGTATAAACTGATACGGATGAAGCGCCTAGCCCTGCTTGCCCTGCTCGCACTCCTCGGCGCGTGCGCGCCGCAAGCGAACACGCCGGCCAACGAACCCTTCGCCCGAGTGCAGGAACCGGTGGCCTTCTACCCCCACACCATCGGGCTCTACTGGGTCTATCTGCCACAAAACGACCCCCCCAACTACCCGCCTTTCCGCCTTAGCGTACTGGGGCCCGGTCAGTGGGACGGGGAAGTGGCCACCCAGATGCGGTTCTCGGGGCGGGGGCAGGAGCGCATCTACTACCGCCGTTTCTCCGAGGCGGGCGTGGAGCTCCTGGGATTCAAGGAGCAGATCACACTTACCAAGGTGAGCTATGACCCGCCCATGCTCGAGTACCCCCCCGAAGACCTGCTGCGGCCGGGTTACCGCTGGGGAGGGCGCAGCACCACCCAAAGCGTCTTTCAGCTGCCCAGCGGAAACATGGAGCAAGCTACCCTCATAATTGACTATACCTACGAGGTCAAGGGGATGAGCCGGGTGGAGGTGCCGGCCGGCATCTTCGAGGCATACACGATCGAGCTCACCGTTTCGGACGACCACGGCAACAGCCTTGTTCAGGAAATCTGGTTCGTGCCCCACGTGGGCGAGGTGCGCACCCGCGAAGGCCTGGTGCTCATCGAAACGAACTTCTAGGGAGGCCCCATGCTGCTTTCGCGCATCCACGGCCCCGAGGACCTCAAGACCCTCTCCGAAGACGAACTCGAACAGCTTGCCGAGGAGCTTCGCAGCGAGATCATCCGCGTGACCGCCGAGACCGGCGGCCACCTGGCCAGCAGCCTGGGTGCGGTGGAGCTGATCGTGGCGCTGCACCGCGTATTCGACTCGCCGCGCGACCGCATCCTCTTCGACGTTGGCCATCAGGCCTACGCCCACAAGCTGCTCACCGGCCGCCAGGACCGCTTCCACACCTTGCGCCAGGAAGGCGGACTCTCGGGCTTTACCAAGGTGAGCGAGTCGGAGCACGACGCCATTACCGTCGGTCACGCCTCGACCAGCCTGGCCAACGCTTTGGGAATGGCGGTCGCCCGCGATCTACAAAACGAAAACTACAAGATCGTCGCCGTAATCGGCGACGGAGCGCTCACCGGGGGCATGGCCTTGGCCGCGCTCAACAAGATCGGCGAGATGGGCAAGGACATGCTTATCATCCTCAACGACAACGAGATGTCCATCAGCCCCAACGTGGGTGCCCTCGCCGGGTACTTTAAGAGCTTACAAGTGCAGAAATGGGTCCAGGACGCGGAAAAACTAGGAAAGGGCTTCCTCGAGCGCATCTCGCCACGGCTCTACGAGCTGGCAGACCGCGCCAAGGAAGCCACCAAGATGATCCTCCACCAGGAAAACCCGTTTTATGCCTGGAACCTACGCTACGTCGGCCCGGTAGACGGGCACGACCTCAAGGGGCTCATCTACCTGCTGGGCAGGCTGAAGGACCTATCTGGCCCCACCTTGCTGCACATCGTCACCAAGAAGGGTAAGGGCTACAAGGTGGCCGAGGACGACCCCACCCACTGGCACGGCGCCAGCCCCTTCAACCCCGAGGCCCCCACCAAGAAGACGGGTAGCTATACCTGGTCGCTCGCCTTTGGCGACGCCGTCACCGAGCTGGCAGAGCACGAGGAGAAGCTGGTGGTGCTCACCCCGGCGATGCGCGAGGGCTCCGGGCTGGTGCGCTACGCCCAGACCTGGCCCGAACGCTATCTGGACGTGGGCATCGCCGAGGACGTGGCCGTAACCACCGCCGCGGGCTTGGCGCTGGCGGGGATGAAGCCGGTGGTGGCCATCTACTCGACCTTCCTGCAACGGGCCGTCGATCAGGTGATCCACGACGTGGCCATCGAAAAGCTGAACATCGTCTTCGCCATCGACCGCGCCGGGCTGGTGGGCGCCGACGGTCCCACCCACCACGGCGTCTTCGACCTGGCGCTCTTACGCACCGTGCCGAACATGCAGATCGCCGCACCCAAAGACGCGCTCGAGCTCCGGGCTATGCTCACCGCCGCGCTCGAACAGGACGGCCCAGTGGCGCTGCGCTGGCCGCGCGGCGGCGTGGAGCCCGCGCCCGAAGGGGCCTGGCCCGAATGCGCCTGGGGCCGCTGGGAGATCCTGAAGCCTGGAAGCGAGGTCTACCTGCTCGCCTTCGGTAAGACGCTGGGCTACGCGCTGGAGGCAGCCGCCAACGACCCGCGGGTGGGCGTGGTGAACGCCCGCTTTCTCAAGCCGCTGGACCGCGAGACGCTGGCGGAGCTGGCAGCCGACCACGCACTCGTGACGGTTGAGGACCACCAGCTCGCCGGTGGGTTTGGCTCGGCGGTGCTCGAGGCCCTGGAAGAGCTGGGCCTCCGCCCCGAGGTGCGCCGCCTGGGGCTGCCCGACCGCTTCACCGACCAGGGCAAGATCGAAAGCCTGCACGCAAAGGCCGGCATCAACGCAGCGGGCATCCGCCGGGCACTGGCCGAGCTGGGCGTGACCGTGGGCGCTTCGACCTCGCGCGCGGGCTAGCCCTCGAGATTCCAGACCCCGGCCTCGATGCGCAGCGTGCGCGTCCAACCTTCAGGGGCGTGGGTGCCGCTGAGCACCGCCTGTGGCAGCCCGCTGGCATAGGCCAGGAGCGCCGCCTGGCGGCGGGCGTCGAGCTCGGCGGAGAAGTCGTCCACCAGCAAGAGCGGCGGCTCGCCGTGGTGCTCGGCCAAAAGCCGGTGCTCGGCCAGCCGCAGCGCCAGCGCCACGCTGCGAGCCTCGCCGCGGCTGGCGAACTTTACCGCGTCGAGGCCGCCGAGGAGCAGGCGCACGTCGTCGCGGTGAGGGCCCACTAAGGTCACGCCGCGCTCCAGCTCTTCCTGCAGGTTGTCCTCCAGCTTGGCGGCCAGCTCCTCAGGGGCGGCGGTTTCGCGCAGCTGCAGCTCGAGCGGCGCGGCGTCGAGCTCGCGGTAGGCCTCGGCCGCCAGCGGGGCCAGGCGCTCGAGGATGCGCCGCCGCCAGTGGAGCACCTGCTCGCCGTAGCCGGCCAGCCGCTCGTTCCAGACCCCGAGGCCGCGGGGGCGGGTCTTGAGGGCGGCGTTGCGCTGGCGCAGCGTCTTCTCGTAGGCCGAGAGCAGCGCCCGGTAGCGGGGGGAGAAGCGCATCAGCGCCTGGTCGAGCCAGCGCCGCCGCTCCTCGGGACCGCCGCGCACCAGGGCGATGTCCTCGGGGCGGATCCAGACCGCCCCGGCGTACTCGGCCAGCTCGCGCAGGCTCGCCGGGGCCTCGTTGAGGCGGGTCTCGCGCCCGCCGCGGCCGAAGCGCTGCTCAAAGCGCACCACCCCCAGCTGGGTCTCCACCTCGGCGAACAGCCGCGCCTCGGCCTCGCCGAAGCGCACCCGGTCGGCCAGCGCGCCCCGCACCTCGCCGCCCAGGGCCAGGAAGATGGCCTCGAGCAGGTTGGTCTTGCCGCTGGCGTTGGGGCCCACCAGCGCCAGCGGCCCCAGCGGCAGCACCAGCTCGAGGCTCGTCAGGTTGCGAAAGTTTTGCTGGCGCAGCCGGATGAGGATCATAGGGCGCGGCGGATCGCTTCTACGTCGGCGTCGGTGTAGCCGTAGAGCGTGACCTCGAGGTCGTCGGGGGCGTTCTTAAACTCTTCTATCATGATGCGGGCCACCTTTTCGGGGTCGAGGCCGCCCACGCCGGTGCCGAGCAGCGGAAAGGCGACTGTCTCCAGCCCCAGCTCGCGCGCCCTGGCCAGGGCCGCTTCGGTGGCGCGGCGGACCGAGTCGTAGCTGGCCGGCTCCGAGCCCAGGACTGCGGCGTGAATGACGTAACGCACCGGCAGCCGCCCCGCGCCCGTGACCGCCGCCTCGCCCACGCGGATGGGGCCGTGGCGGTCGCATTCTTCCTGGATCTCGGGCCCGCCCTTCTTGCGAATCGCCCCGGCCACGCCGGAGCCGAGGATCAACCGGTCGTTGGCGGCGTTGACGATGGCGTCGCCCTCGAACGTGGTGATGTCCCCCTTGGCTATACGCAAAAGCGCCACGTCCCCATTCTAGCCCCGCCTGCTAGCATGGAGGCGTGAGCGAAAACCGCGCCGGCGAGCTTTTGGGCCAGCTCCTCAAGCGTTACAAGCTCGAGGCCGGGCTGCGTCGCGGTCGGGTGCTGGCGCTGTGGCCCGAGATCGCGGGCGAGATGCTGGCGCGGCTCACCGAGCCACTCAAGCTCGAGCGCGGTGAGCTTTTGGTGCGGGTCGAAAACGCGGCGCTGGCGCACCAGCTCACCTACCAGCGCGAGGAGTTCGTTCGCCGTTACGCCAGCCGACTGGGCAAAGGGGTGGTGACCAACGTGCGCTTCGTCACCGGGCGTCCGCGCGAGGACGCGGCCGGTCGGCAGGATACGCCGCCGCGGCCCGAGCCGGTGGCGCTACCGCTGGAACTCGCCCGCAAGCTCGAGCGCTGGAAGCAGGCCGTGCCCGAGGAGCTGCAGGATGCGGTAGAGCGCGCCGGCCGCGCCGTGCTCACGGCGCAGGCGCGCGCGGAGGGCAAGACCTGCCCCATCTGCGGCCGTGTTGGCGACGACGCGCCCTGCAGCTTTTGCGCGACGCTGCTCGAAGACCCGCTGGTGGAGCGGGCCGCCCGCCGGCTCGAGCTCGAGCCCGAGGCCGAGCCGCTCGAAGGCGACCTGCTCGCCGCCGCCCGCTGGCTCGCCGCCGAGCGCCTGCGCGCCAAGATCGAGGACCTGGCGCCGCGCGCGGTCCACGAACCCGAGCTCCAGCCCCTGCTCACCGACCTGGTGGGGCGCTTTGCCCGCCTGCCCGTCGCCGACAACACCCCCGAAGCGCGGCTCGAGCGCCTCTCGCCCGCGGCGCGCTCGCTGGCGACAAACCGCTAGCCCCGGTATCCTGGAAACAAGACGCCGCACGAGCGGCCAAGGAGGTGTTCATGGGAAAAGGCGGTGACACCCGCATCCAGGCTGGGAAGATCTGGCTCAACGGCGAGCTGGTGCCGCAGGAAGAGGCCAAGGTGAGCGTGCTCGCCCACGCGCTCCACTACGGCACCAGCGTCTTCGAGGGCATCCGCGCTTACGAAACCGACGAGGGGCCGGCCATCTTCCGGCTAGAGGAGCACGTCGAGCGCCTCTTCCACTCCGCCAAGATCCTCCGGCTCGAGATCCCCTACAGCCCCGAGGAGATCAGCCAGGCCATCGTCGAGACCGTGCGCACCAACGGCTGGAAGTCGTGCTACATCCGGCCGCTCGCTTGGTTTGGCGCCACCTCGCTGGGCGTCAACCCGCTGCCCAACAACCCCGCCGACGTGATGATCGCCACCTGGGAGTGGGGCGCCTACCTGGGCGAGGACGCGGTGCGCAAGGGCGCCAAGCTGGTCACCAGCTCCTGGCGCCGCTTCCCCGGCGACGTGATGCCCGGCAAGGCCAAGGCCGGCGGCAACTATGTAAACAGCGCCCTGGCCAAGATGGACGCGCTGGCCGCGGGGGCCGACGAGGCGCTCTTGCTCGACAAGGAGGGCTTCGTCGCCGAGGGCTCGGGCGAGAACCTCTTCTTCGTCAAGAACGGCGTCATCCACGCGATCGAGCACTCGGTCAACCTGCCCGGCATCACCCGCGACTCGGTCATCGAGATCGCCGAGGACCTGGGTTTCACCGTCAAGGAGGCCTACCGCGTCACCCGCGAGACCCTCTTTACCGCCGACGAGGTCTTCATGACCGGCACCGCCGCCGAGGTGACCCCGGTCTCGATGATCGACCACCGGCCCATCGGCTCAGGCAGCGCGGGCGAGATCACCATGCAGCTGCGCAAGGTCTACCTCGAAGCGGTCACCGGCAAGCGGCCCGAGTACCGCAAGTGGCTGACGTTCGTGAAGTAACGCCCCCGTAGTTCCGATCAGCCCCGCCGTTAAGGCGGGGTTTTCTTGAGGATTTAATTCATAATTTCCTATTTTCCGATATACTGCATACATGAGCGCGATCACCCAGATTTCCAAGCGCGGGCAGATCACGCTCCCGGCCGAGGTGCGGAAGATGCTGGGGCTCGAGCCGGGAGACACCCTGGTGGTGCGCGTCGAAGAAGGGCGAATCGTGCTCGAGCCCGCCGTCGTCCTTCCGCTGGAGCTCTACTCGGACGAGCGCGTCGCGGAGTTCGAGGAGAACGCCGAGGTGAGCCCCGAGAAGCTCGAGGCCTTCAAGAAAGCGTGGGGGCAGGTTTGAGGCCACGTGTCTTCCTCGACGCCAACGTCCTCTTTTCCGCAAGCCTCGGTGGGCCCGTTTGGGAGGCGATCTGGGGCGTCGCAGACGTAGGGGGCTACGAACTGGTCACCAGCCCTTTTGCACTCGTCAAAGCCAGGGAAACCTGAAACGCAAACGCCTCGGATCGCTCAGCACACTCTCCGAACGCCTGCGTTTGGTCCGCCTCGTCCCGGAGGCGGAACCAGAGCCATGGATGACTAACCTGCTGCCCCCAAAAGACCTGCCTATCCTGGCTGCGGCGGCCGCGGCGGGCTGCCGC
>JALSQD010000084.1 GCA_026985615.1 Thermaceae bacterium
CGAATAGCCTGGACCCGCCTCTGGCTGTAGAGCGGTGGCGGCGGGGGTGTTCATGAGCGGGGATCACGAAACGTTGGTCGGCGAAGCGCAAGCAGGCGGAGGTCCTGCGGCCGATACGGGGTGAGCGCCTGGAAGCACTCTCCCGGGGACAGGCCAGCTGGCCGCAGTGCTTTAGCGCGCCGTCCAGCCCAGGTCGACGGGCAGGCAGCCGCCGGTGATCGCCCCGGCCTCGCCCGAGGCCAGGAAGGCCACCAGCGCGGCCACCTCTTCGGGCTCGATCAGGCGCTTGACGGCGGCGGGCTCGAGCATCACTTTTTCGATCACCTCGGCCTCGTGGATTCCGAGGTTCCTTGCCTGGTCCTCGATCTGGCGCTCCACCAGCGGCGTGCGCACGTAGGCGGGGCAGACGGCGTTCACCGTCACCCCGGCCTCGCCGGCCTCGAGCGCCGTGGCGCGGGTGAGGCCGAGGAGTGCATGCTTGGCCGTGACGTAGGCGGCCTTGTAGGGGCTGGCCACGGTCGAATGAATCGAGCCCATGTTGACGATCCGGCCCCAGCCGCGCTCCTTCATCTCGGGCAAAAACGAGCGGATCAGCTGGAAGGGGGCCGTCACCATCACCTGCTGCATCGTCTGCCAGGCGTCTAGGGGGAAGCGCTCGAGCGGCGCGACGTGCTGGAAGCCGGCGTTGTTGACGAGGACGTCCACCCGGCCGAAGGCCCGGCGGGCCTCCACCGCCAGGCGCCAGACTTCCTTTGGGTCCGCAAGGTCGGCTTGCACGAAAGTGCCCCTAATCGCTTCCGCTACCGCTGCGCCGCCGGGGTCGCGGTCGCTCGCCACCACCCGCAATCCCTCGCAGCTCAGGCGCTCGGCTATGGCGCGACCCAGCCCGCTAGCGGCGCCGGTCACCAGCGCGACCCTTGCTTCTTCCATGCGTCCAGCATACGCCGTATTCGAAGGTGGGCTGCCCGAAGGAGTCCGGGTTTGCGGGTCCGCCGCTTGCAAAGCCGGGGGACCGATGTCGCGCGCGGTCCAGGCATGGACCGGGCTGCGCCTGTCTTGTGCCTTTTCTAGCGCGTGTTCCTGCCCGACACACGGGCGGCGCAGTGCTGGAGTTAGTGGCCGCCCATCATTCAATCCAAGGTGCTGAGCCCGTCGACCTTTTCTAAGTCCGTCCCCATTTGCATTCACGAACCGGATGCTATACTGCTGGCGACCGTAAGGTGTGAAAGGAGCGCATATAAAAAACACTTGCTCAAAATTCTGGCCCTAGGTCTGGTCGGTTCGCTGGCGTTCGCCGCCACCGGCCCCGACACGTACGTCCAGATGACGTTCGGTGAGGTGGACACCCTCGATCCCGCCCAGGCGTACGACACCGCTTCGGGCGCGATCCTGGAGAACATTTACGAGACGCTCTACACCTACAAGGGCGAGAGCATCACCGAGTACGAGCCGGTGCTGGCAACAGACTACTCGATCAGCGACGACGGCAAGACCTACACTTTCAAGCTGCGCCGCGACGTCCTCTTCCACAGTGGCAACCGCATGACCTGCCGCGACGTCGAGTACTCGATCGAGCGCCTGCTGGTCACCAACCCTGGTGACTCGGCCGGCTGGTTCTACGCCGAGAGCCTCATCGGTTACGACGGCGTCAACGCCAAGGACTACTTCGGCGACAACCCCAGCCAGGAAGACCTCGACAAGTACTGGCAGGCCATCGACAACTCGGTCGAGTGCATCGACGACTACACCGTGGCCTTCCACCTGGTCAAGAAGGACCCCTCCTTCTTCGTGAAGCTGATGTACACCGCTTCCTCGATCCTCGACAGCAAGTACGCGATCGAGAACGGCGAGTGGAGCGGGACCAAGGCCGACTGGTACGACTGGGCCGGTAAGGACCTGCGCAACGGCTTCCTCCACAACCACGACGCCGGCACGGGTGCCTACAAGCTGGTGAAGTGGGACGGTAAGGACGTCTACGCCGAGCGCTTCATCGGCTACTGGGACTACGCCAACAAGCCCCAGATGAAGAACATCATCATCAAGGTCGTGGACGAGCAGGCCACCCGCATCCAGGCCCTCAAGGCCGGTGACGCCGACCGCATCACCGTCAACGACCGCGCCACCCTCGAAACCCAGATCCGCGGCATGCCCAACGCCAAGATCCTCGAGTCTGACAAGTGGTTTGGCGCCGCCGCCTCGGCCGTCTTCTTCAACCAGAAGATCGTCGCGGAAGACAACCCGCTGATCGGCTCCGGCCAGCTTGACGGCAACGGCATTCCCGCCGATTTCTTCACCGACATCAACGTCCGCAAGGCCTTCGCCTATAGCTTCAGCCAGGATGCGATCATCCAGGACGTCTACCTCGGCAAGGCCGTGCCGCTGACCATGGCGCTGCCGCCCTCCTTCCTCGGCTACGACCCCAACATCCCCATCTACGACCTCGACATGGACAAGGCCGAGGAGTACTTCAAGAAGGCCTACGACGGCAAGCTCTGGGAGACGGGCTTCACCATGACCATCGCCTACAACACGGGCAACACCACCCGTCAGACGGTGGCCGAGATCCTCAAGCAGAACATCGAAGCCCTCAACCCGAAGTTCAAGATCAATGTCAAGGCCATGCCCTGGCCGCAGTTCCTCGACGCCTACAAGAAGGGCCAGCTGCCTACCCTCGTTCTCGGTTGGGGTGCTGGCTACGCCGACCCGGACAACTTCATCTACGTCTTCTATCACTCGAACGGCTACTTCGCGAAGAAGATCGGCTACTCCAACCCCGAGATGGACAAGCTGATCGAGGAAGCCCGCTCGATTACCGATCCGGCCAAGCGTGCCGAGCTCTACAGCAAGGTTGGTTACCTGGCCCACGACGACGTGCCCGTGCTGCCGCTGCCGCGGCCGACCGGGTGGATGGTGCTGGCCAAGAACGTCTACACCAAGATGGCCCCGGAAGGCATGGACGTCTACAACAACCCCATGCGCTCCGGCTCCTTCCTCTGGAAGGACATCATCAAGAAGTAGCGTGGCAACCTAGTCCCTTTAGCGCAGTAGAGGGTGCAATGCACCCTCTACTGCCTGCTATATAAACGAAGAACGCAACATCGGCCGTACTTTTCTGAAGAGCTTTTCGGAGGCCAGCTTTGACCACCTTCATCGCCCGCGGGTTGCTGCAACTGCCCGTCGTCTTGCTGGCGCTGTCCTTGCTGATCTTCGGGATGATGCAGTTCCTTACCCCCGAGCAGCGCGCCGCTACGTACGTGCGGACCGAGCAACAGGCCAAAAACATAGACTTGATCATTCGCCAGTACAACCTCGACAAGGGCTTCTGGGCCCAGTACACCACCTGGCTGAACCAGGTTTTGCACGGCAACCTCGGCTACTCGAAGCAGTCGCACGAGCCCGTGCTCACCACCATCCGCAAGCGCCTGCCGGTCTGGACCGAGCTCGCCATCTTCATGTTCTTCCCCACGCTGGCCTTCGGGATCTGGATGGGTACGCTCGCGGCCACGCACCGCGACAAACTCATCGACCAGTTCGTGCGCGTCTTCGCCATCGCAGGCTGGTCGTTGCCCACCTTTGTTCTGGGTATTTGGTTGCTGGCGGTGCTCTACGGCTACTTCCACTGTTGTGGCATCGGGCGCGCCGACGACAAGTACCTGATCGAGTTCGCCAAGGGCACGCTCAAGACCTACACCGGCATGATCACCATTGACGGCCTCCTCAACGGGCGGCCCAACGTGACGTTCTCGGGGCTCAAGCACCTGGTGATGCCGGTGCTCACTTACATGGTCGTGGCCAGCGCCCAGATCATGCGCGTGTTGCGCTCTTCGATGCTCGACGTGCTCAACTCCGACTACGTGCGTACGGCCCGGGCCAAGGGCCTGCCCGAGCGCGTGGTCAACCTCAAGCACGCGCGCCACAACGCGATCATTCCCATCGTCACCATCGCCGGACTGATGTTCACCTTCATGCTAGAAGGCGTCTTCTTCATCGAGATCATCTTCAACATCCCTGGCCTCGGGCAGTGGGCGGTGCCGGCCGCGATCCAGCTCGACTTCCCCGCTGTTATTGGCATCGCGTTGCTGACCGGCGTAATCGTATCCATCGCCAACCTGGTCGTGGACATCCTCTACGGGATCATCGATCCGAGGATCAGCTTCCAATGAGGAGGGCGTCGTGAATCCCCAAGAAATGAAACCCGAACGCGAGCCCTGGTACCGCTCGAAGACCTTCAAGCGCTTCCGCCGCAACCCGCTGGCCATCGTGGGGGCGCTGCTCCTCCTCGCTTTCGTGCTCGTGGCCTTCATGGCCCCGGCCATCACCGCGCCGCAGCTCGCGAGCATTCCGGCGGCCCGTCCCTGTCTGCGCGACCTCGGCATCAAGCGCTCGGAGGTGATGGACACCCTGCGCAATCCCCTCAGCCCCGTCTTCTGGAAGGCGACGCTGGCGCCGCCAGAGAGCTGCTACAACATTCCCCGTGACGGCTTCTCGCCCCTACCCAAACCTCCCTCGGAAAAACACCCCATGGGCGTTTCGGGTGGCGGTTACGACGTAATGTACGGTCTCGTCTGGGGCACCCGCACGGCCTTCTACGTGGGCTTCTTGGTCGTGGGCATCACCCTTTCGATTGGCATCGTCGTGGGCGGCCTCGCCGGCTTCATCGGGGGCGCGGTGGACAACTTCATCATGCGCGTCACCGACGTGATGCTTTCCTTCCCGCGCCTCGTCTTCGTGATGATCATCGCGGTGATCTTCGGCAGCGGCCTAACCACGGTCATGCTGGCGATGGCGGTCGTGGGGTGGGCGGGCTATGCCCGCTTCTTCCGGGGCGACATCCTGCGCACCAAGGCCCAGGAGTTCGTGGACGCGGCGCGGGCGCTGGGGGCGAGCCCCATGCGCGTCTTCGCCAAGCACGTCTTCCCCAACGCCATCGGCACCCTGCTCATTCTCGCCAGCATGGACGTGGGCTCGATCGTACTGGCGGCCTCGGGCTTCTCCTTCCTCGGTCTGGGCGCGCCCGTCGGCTACGCCGACTGGGGGCAGATGATCAGCTTCGCCCGTGACTACATCCTGGGCAGCGCCCAGGGGACGCCCTTCGACTACTGGTACGTCTCGGTCTACCCCAGCCTCATGCTGGTGCTCTTCGGGCTCGCCTGGAACCTGCTGGGCGACGCGGTGCGCGACGCCCTCGATCCCAAGAGCTGATCTTCCCGCGAAAACCGTATGCGCCGCGGCTCCTTTGGCTGCGGCGCATACATCTTGGCGGCCCCCGCGCCTTCGGGGGCGATAGGCATAAGACCAATAAAGCGCGTGGTCATCGCAATCCTTCCGCCCCCCGCCTTGCGCCGACCGAGGAAAAGTGCTACCATGGGCCCGTATAAATAACGAAAGGAGTACCATGAAAAAGTATCTATTCGCAACCGTAGCGCTGGTGGCTTTCGGCGCCGCGCTCGCGGCCACGCCCAAGGACACCTACGTCTACATGCAGAACGCGGTCTTCGACTCGCTCGATCCCGTGCAGGCCTACGACGGGGCCTCCATCGGCGTGATCGAGAACATCTACGAGACCCTCTACAGCTTCAAGCGCGACGTTCCCGGTGAGTACGAGCCCACCCTGGCCACCAGCTACGAGGTCAAGGACGGCGGCCTCACCTACATCTACCACCTGCGCAAGGGCGTCAAGTTCCACTCCGGCAACCCCATGACCTGCCGCGACGTCGAGTACTCGATCGAGCGCATCCTGGTGACCATGCCGGGTGACTCGGGCGCCTGGTTCTATGGCGACGCCCTCACCGGCTACGGCAACGACGCCCTGACCGAGGCCAAGAAGGCTCTGGGCGAGAACGCCTCGCAGGAAGAGATCGACAAGTTCCTCGACGCCTACTGGGAAAAGATTGACAACAGCGTCGTCTGTGACGACCTCTACACCGTTCGCTTCAACCTCGCCGGCCCGGACGTGGCCTTCTTCGCCAAAATGCTCTTTACCGCGGCGGGTGTCGTGGACAGCAAGTGGGCCATCGAGCACGGCGCCTGGAGCGGCACCAAGGACGACTGGAAGGACTGGATCGGCGTCGACCTGCGCACCGGCTACCTGCACAACCACGCCTCGGGTACCGGCCCCTACCAGCTCGTCAAGTGGGACGGTAAGAACATTGTGGCCAAGGCCTTCGATGGCTACTGGGGCGAAAAGCCGGCCATCAAAAACGTGCTCGTCCAGGCGGTGGAAGAAGAGGCCACCCGCCTCGAGGCACTGCGCCGCGGCGACGCCGACCGGGTGGACGTGAACGACTGGGCCACGGTCAACGCTAAGGTCAAGCAGATGGACGGCGTCAAGGTCTGGTCGGACCCCGACTGGTCGCCGGCGGGCGCCCACGTGGTCTTCTTCAACTTCAACGTCCAGGGTGAGAACAACCCCTACATCGGCTCGGGCAAGCTCGACGGCAACGGCATCCCGCGCGACTTCTTCTCCGACCTCAACGTCCGCAAGGCCTTTGCCTACAGCCTTGACCAGGACGCCATCTTCAACGACATCTACGAGGGCAACGCCGCCTGGTACACCATGGCGCTGCCGCCCACCTGGCCCGGCTACGATCCGGACATCCCCATCCGCAAGCTCGACCTCGACAAGGCCGAGGAGTACTTCAAGAAGGCCTGGGACGGCCAGGTCTGGGAGAAGGGCTTCCGCCTCACCATCACCTACAACGCCGGAAACACCGTGCGCCAGGCGGTGGCCGAGATGATCAAGGCCAACGTCGAGAGCATCAACCCCAAGTTCAAGATCGACGTGGTGCCGCTGCAGTGGTCGGA
Source organism: Thermaceae bacterium (assembly GCA_026985615.1). Taxonomy (GTDB): domain Bacteria; phylum Deinococcota; class Deinococci; order Deinococcales; family Marinithermaceae; genus Oceanithermus. The sequence goes on from JALSQD010000084.1 coordinate 6,805, forward strand.
CTACCTCAAGGCCGCCCGCGCCAAGTCGCTGCCCATCTGGCCGCTCGGTTGGGGCGCCGACTACGCCGACCCGGACAACTTCATCCACCCCTTCTACCACTCCGAAGGCTCGCTGGCCAAGCGCCAGAACTTCAAGGACCCCGAGTTCGACAAGCTCATCGACTACGCCCGTACGCTGGTGCGCCCGGACCAGCAGGAGGAGCGCTACGCGATCTACAAGAAGATCGGTCGCATGGCCTACGACGTGCTCCCCAACGTGCCCTACCCCCGCCAGTCGCCCTTCATCGTCACCCGCGACAACCTCGAGGGCGTTTACTACAACTCGATGATCAGCGGGGCCTTCTACTGGAAGGACATCTCCAAGAAGTAACGCCTGCTCCCCGGGCCCGCCGCGTGGCGGGCCCGGGCCCTTTCAAAAAAAGAGAACTTCATGTTTAACTTCATCGCGCGTAGGTTGCTGCAAATCCCGGTCGTACTCTTCGTGCTCTCCCTCATCATCATGGGGCTGATGCAGCTGCTTTCGCCTCAGCAGCGCGCTGCGGCCTTCGTAACCTCGGACAAACAAATCGAAAACCTCGACCTCATCATCGAGAAGTACCACCTGGACGAGGGTTTCATCGTTCAATACAAACTGTGGGCCAAAGAGGTGCTGCACGGCAACCTAGGCTTCTCCCGCATCTCCAAAGAGCCCGTGCTCACCACCATCCGCAAGCGGCTACCCGCCTCCACCGAGCTGGCGCTGGCGGCCTTCGTCCCCATCGTGCTCGTGGGTATCTGGCTGGGCACCATCGCGGCCACGCACCGCGACGGCCTCATTGACCAGACGCTCAGGGTGGTGGCCATCATCGGCTGGTCGCTGCCTACCTTCGTGGTGGCCATCTGGCTCGTGGCCTGGGTGTACGGCGGGCTGGGCTGGTTCGGGATCGGGCGGCTGCCCAACAACCTGCTCATCGAGCTGGCCTCGGGCGACTTCCACCGCTACACCGGCATGTACACCATCGACGGCCTCCTCAATGGCCGTCTCGACATCACCTACGAGGCCCTCAAGCGGCTGGTACTGCCCGCGACCGCGCTGGTGATCGTGGTGAGCGCGGGCATCATGCGGGTCATGCGCTCGTCCATGCTCGACGAGCTGGGTAAGGACTACGTGCGCACCGCCCGCGCCAAGGGCCTGCCCGAGAAGGCGGTAATCTACAAACACGCCCGCCGTAACGCCCTCATCCCGGTGATCACTATGGCCGGGCCCATGCTGGGGCGGATGATCGGCGGCATCGTGGTGATCGAGCTCATCTTCAACTTTCCCGGCCTGGGCGAGTGGGCGGCGAAGGCCGCCTTGCAGCTCGACGTGACCACCCTGCTGGCCTTCGTAATGCTCATCGGTCTGATCATGGCCGTGGCCAACCTGCTCGTGGACATCGCCTACGTCATCGTGGACCCGAGGATTCGCTATGAGTAGCCCCGATCGCGACGTCCCCAAGCGGGAACGCTGGTACGAGTCGAAGCGGTTCCGCCGCTTCCGGCGCAATCCGCTTGCCGTGGCCGGCGTGTTGATCCTGCTCTTCTTCGCCGGCATGGCCCTCTTCGCCCCCGCGCTCACCGCCGACCGCCTGCCCCGCGGCTGCATGCGCGACCTCGGCCTGGGGCGCAGCGAGGCGCGCGAGGCACTGCGCGACCCCACCCGCGCCGTCTTCTGGCGGGCGATGATCGCCCCGCCGGAGAGCTGCTACAAGATCCCCCGCGTCAGTTACTCGCCGGTGCCGAAGCCACCCAGCGAGAAGTACCCCCTGGGCATCGCCAGCGGCGGCTACGACATCTACTACGGCATCGTCTGGGGGGCGCGCACCTCGTTCTACATCGGCGTGCTGGTGGTGGGGATCGTGCTCGTCATCGCCACCATCGTCGGGGGGCTCGCGGGGCTCTTCGGTGGCTGGCTCGACAACCTGCTGATGCGGCTGGTGGACGTGGTCTACTCCATCCCGGGGCTGGTGCTGGCCATGGTCTTCGCCTCCATCTTCGGGCGGGGGCTGATTAAGACGATGATCGCCATCGCGCTGGTGGCCTGGCCCATCTACGCCCGCATGCTGCGGGGGAACATCCTCCAGGTGAAAGCGCAGGACTACATCTCGGCCGCCCACGCTGTCGGGGCGGGGAACCTGCGGCTCTTCTTCAAGCACATTCTCCCCAACGCCATCGGGCCGATGATCATCCTGGCGAGCCTCGACATCGGTGCGATTGTGATCACCGCCTCCACCCTGGCCTTCCTGGGGCTGGGGGCCGACGTGGGCTACGCTGATTGGGGGCAGATGATCAGCTTCGCCCGCAGCTGGATCTCGAACCCCGGCGGCGAGCCGCTGAAGTACTGGTTCGTCTGGTTCTGGCCGAGCATGGCCATCGCGCTCTTCGTGCTGGGGTGGAACCTGCTGGGCGACGCGGTGCGCGACGCCCTCGACCCGCGCAGCCAGTAGCCTAGTCGGCCGCGGCGTGGCGGGTACCGGTGGCGCGCACCAGCAGCTCGAAGAGTCCCCAGTGGCTGGGCAGCAGCTCGGGGTGCCACTGGATGAGCAGGTAGAAGGGGTGGTCGGGCAGGTAGGCTGCCTCGATCACGCCGTCCGGGGCCTCGGCGAGGACGCGCAGCGGGTCGGGGTCGCGGATGGCCTGGTGGTGGTAGCTGTTGACGCGAAAGCGACGGCCGAAGAGGCCGGCGAGCCAGCGGTCCTCGTGCAGCGCGACCGAGTGCCACAGCGCCGGGGCGGGCGCGGACTGGTCGTGGTTGATCTCGTTGAAGCCGGCACTTTCTAGGTCCTGGTAGAGGCTGGCGCCGAGGGCGACCGCACCCACCTGGGCCCCGCGGCAAACACCCAGCGTGGGCAAGCCGTGCTCGGCGGCCCAGCGGGCGGCCGCGAGCTCGAGCGCGTCGCGCTCCGGGTCCACCTGGCCGAGCCGAGGGTGCGGCTCCTCGCCGAAGTGGTGCGGGTCGAGGTCGGCTCCGCCGGGAAGGAGCAGGGCGTCGAGGCGGGCGAGCACCGCTTCGAGCTGGGGGCCGGGCTGGGGCGGGAGCACCACCACGCTGGCCCCGGCGGCCTCGAGCGCGGCGCGGTAGGGTTCGCGCACGCCCCAGACCGGCGTGACGTTGACGCGGCCGGTGCGGGCGGTCTGGCTGGTGACGCCTACGAGCGGCATGCGTCCACGATACAACGCCAGGGTATGGTAAGGCATGCCGCACGAGCTTTCCCCCGACTTCATGCAGGCGTTGCGCGAGCTGATGGAGCGCGTTCCCACCCCGTTCTACGCCTACGACCTGCGCCGGGTGCGGGCGCAGACCGCGCGCTACCGGGAAGCCTTCGCGCAGGCGCGCCTTTTCTATGCCATCAAGGCCAACCCCCGTCTGCGCCTGCTCGAGCACCTGCGCGCGGCGGGCGTGGGGGCGGAGACGGTGAGCCTGGGCGAGGTCCTGCGCGCTTACGTGGCCGGCTACATGCTGGACGAGGTGGTGCTCAACGGCCCGGTCAAGCCGCCGGCGGCGCTGGAGGAGCTGGCGCGCGCGGGGGTGCCCACCCTTGTGGCCGACGGCGAGGACGACCTGGCCCGCATCGCCCGCTACCTACCGGGCGCGCGGGTGCTTTTACGCCTGAACCCCGACCTACCCGTGGACACCCACCCTCACCTGGCTACCGGCCGCGGCGACAGCCAGTTCGGCGTGCTGCCCGAGGACTGGCCCGGCGTCTTCGCCCGCGGCCGCGAGCTCGGCCTGGAGATGCACGGGCTGCACGTGCACCTGGGTTCGAACCTCAACAACCCCGCGGACTTCGCGGCGCGGCTCGAGGTGCTCGAGCGCCTGCGCGTGCGGGTGGGGCGGCTCGAGGTGCTCGACCTCGGCGGCGGCTTCGGCCTGGAGATGGACCCCGCGGCGCTGGCCCCGGCGATGCTCGCGCTGGCGCGGCGCTTCGGCGCCGAGCTGTGGGTCGAGCCGGGCCGGGCGCTGGTGGCCGAGGCCGGCGTGCTGGTCGCGCGGGTCTGGGGTTTCAAGGAGACGCGGCGGCGCTACCTGCTCCTCGACGCGGGCATGACCGCCTTCCTGCGGCCGGCGCTCTACGGAGCCCGCCCGCCGGTTCGTCCGCTCTACCAGGCGAGCGAGCGGGCCACCTTCGATCTAGCGGGCCCGGCCTGCGAGTCGGGCGACGTGCTGGCGCGCGACGTGGAGCTGCCGGTGCCGCGCGAGGGCGACGCCCTGGCGATCTTGGAGGCGGGGGCCTACGGCGGCGCTATGAGCCTGACCTACCTCGACCACCCCCGCCCGGGCGAGTACGCCTGGGACGGCGAGCGCTGGGAGGTCTGGCGTCGGCCCGAACACCTGCCGGACCTCTGGAAGGACGAGACCGACCAGCCCGAGTACCTCTAGGGCCCGAAAGGACGGCCGCCCCCGCTAGCGGGGGCGGCCTCGCGGTGGGGCGGGACTCAGGGCTCGAGCACCAGCCGCGCCACCGGATCCCCGCCGCCCATGGGCAGGTACGCCCCGCGCGCCCACAGGGGCAGAAGGTCGGCGTAGTGGGGGCTCAGTACGTTGCCCGACTGGCCCATGGGGTGGATCCAGTAGCTTTGCTCCGGGCGGCCCAGGGCCACGATCTCGCGGTAGCTGGGGCCGTGGTACATGGTAAAGGTGGCGAAGTCGTAGGCCCCCATGTTTACGGTGTAGCGGTCGCCGCCGTGGGCCACCTGGCGGTCGAAGAAGCGCCGCAGCTGGGGCTGGTGGGTCATCACCCCGTGGTCGAAGACGGCGGGGTGGAGCTGACCCCAGGGGACGACGCCGCCCAGCGCGTCCAGCCACGCCAGCGCGCGCTCCAGCGCCTCGGCGGCGAACTCCATGCAGCTCACGCCGCGCGCGTCGCAGGCGGGGTCACCCTCCTGAAGGGCGCGCAGCAGGTAGAACGGCTCGTTCCAGTAGGGCTCGCCCACCTCGGCCTCAGGCAGCCGCGCCAGCTCGGCGTACCAGGCCTGGAAGACGCTCGCCTCGAGGCTGGCAGCGGTTTCGTCGGCGTCCCAGGCGAGGAGCTTCTTCTTCCACTCGGCGGCGCGCGCGCTCTTGGGCTCGAGCCGCGCGAGAACGGGCCGGAAGTCGCGCACGAGCAGGCTCACCTCGTCGTTCTGGATGCGCATGAAGTCCTCGGGGCCGAGCTTGCGCTGGGCGGTGAGCAGCGCCTCGATGCGCTCGGCGCGGTAGGGCTTGGCCCAGTCGTAGGTGAAGGTGTAGGGCCAGTCCGGCGGGGTGGAGCGGTTGTTGGCGGTGACGATGTAACCCTCGGGCGGGTTGTAGGCCCGGGGCAGCGCCTGTGCGGGCACGAAACCGGTCCAGTCCCACTCGCCGGTGCCGGGCACGGGATACTTGCCCGAGTGGCCGGGCTTGCGCACCGGTATCTTGCCCGGGGCGAGGTAGCCGATGTTACCCTCTACGTCGGCGTAGACAAAGTTCTGGCTTGGCGCTTTCAGGCGCAAGAGCGCGGCGGTGAACTCTTCCCAGTTCGCCGCCTTGCCGATGCCGTAGAAGGCGGCCATGGTCTCGTCGGTGGGCTCGAGGCTGACCCAGCGGAGCGCCAGCGCCTGCCCTTCGGGGGCGCTCACCACGTCCGAGATCACCGGGCCGTAGACGCTTTCGCGCACCTCCAGCTCCACCGGCTCGCCCCCCTTGACCGCGATCGTCTCCTTGCGAATGCGGTAGGGGCGCACCTCACCCTTGTAGCGGTAGCCGCCCTCCGCCTCTTCGAGCAGGTAGAGGTCTTGCACGTCGGCGGCGTGGTTGGTCACCCCCCAGGCGATCTGGTCGTTCTTGCCGATGACGATCGTGGGCAGCCCCGGAAAGGTGGCGCCGGTGGCGTGGTAAGTGGGCGACTCGAGCTCCATAAGCATCCAGATCGAGGGCGCCGAGAGCCCCAGGTGGGGGTCGTTGGCGAGCAGGGGTTTGCCGGTGGTGCTGCGTTCGGGTCCCACCACCCAGTTGTTCGAGGCTTCGAGCCCGCTGGGGAGGGTGCGTGCGATCGCGAGCAGCTCGTCTGCCCAAGCCGTGCTGGTGGGGGCTGGTGTGGGCGCCTCGCCGCCCGGCGCGGGGGCTTCGGGCGGGCGCAGCAGCTCCTCGGGCGTGCGGCGCACGATCGTGGGCGCGTCCTTCGGATAGCCGGGCATGAGCGCCTCGATGCGCGCCTTGCTCAGCCCGCGCGCCAGCAGGCGGTAGCGCAGCAGCTCGCGCTCGTAGTTGCCGCTGAGGTCGTAGCTCATCATCTTCTGCCACACCAGCACGTCGGCTGGCGTCCAGGGCTCGGGCTCGAAGCCGAGCAGCTTGAACTCGAGCGGCAGGGGCGGGTTCGTGGCCAGGTAGGCGTTGATGCCGTCCGTGTAGGCGTCCACGATGGCGCGCAGGTCGGGCGGCAGGTTCTCGTAGGCTTGCTCAGCGGCGCGGTAGACCCCGAGCGTGCGCAGGAACTTGTCGGTGGGCACGGCCCCCTCGCCCAGCACCTCGGCGAGCCGGCCAGCGCCGATGCGCCGCTGGAACTCCATCTGCCACAGGCGGTCCTGGGCGTGGGCTACCGCCTGGCCGAAGAAGAGGTCGTGCTCGTTTGCGGCCTTGACGTGCACCATGCTCTTGGCGTCGCGCAGGATCTCGACCGGAGCCGAGAGCCCCTCAAGAACCAGCCGACCCGAGGTCTGCGGCAGGGTGGTGTTCTTGAGGTAGTAATAGCCACCAACGAGGAGCACCAGGGCCACGAACGCCAGCCCCAGCAACAGTTGGCCCAGGATTCTTAAGATGCGCATCCGGCCCTCCTTTGCTTGGGGCCATTGTACCGGTCGGTGGCGCGCTAGAGCTTTTCCCAGCGGCTCACCGCCAGGGCCTGGAGCACCACCCGGGTGCCGTCCTCAGCGATGAGGTCGAGGTAGGTGTCGAGCATGCCGTGGTCGTAATCGTCGTAGACACGCACGCCGTAGACCAGGTAGCCGCGGTGGGCCTGGGGGTCGTAGATGCGCTCGCCCGGCTTCAGGTCGAGCGCGGCGTCGTTCAGGGGTTCGTTCTTGGTCACGTGGCTTCTCCCGGGCGCTCGAAGACCTCGAGCGCAGCCTGCAGTTTACCCGCTGGAAGCTGGCCTTGAATGTGATCCCGGCCGCCGCCCCGCGCCCCCAGAGGCTCGAGGCGCTCCTTCCACAGCGCGCGCAGGTCTTCGGGGCGGTTGGGGTGCTTCACCAGCAGCAGGCGGGCGCGCTCGCCCCCGGGCTCGAGCGCGGCCAGCAGCGCCAGCGCCCCCGGCCACTCGGCCACGCGCCGCCCCGTTTCCGCCAGCGCCGCCAGCGGCACCTGGCGCGCCGCCGGGAAGCCCGAGCGGGCCAGCTCACGGGCGTAGCGTTCGGCCAGCTCCGCGGCCAGCGCCTGCGCTTCGCCGCGGGCGGCGTAGAGCTCGTCCTCGAGCTTTTGCACCCGTTCGGGCACGTCGAAGACCCCCGCCGAGAAGCGCCCGGCCAGCGTCTTGAGGATGCGGTGCTTGGCGGCGTAGTCCTCGAGCGCCTCCCAGCCGGTGCGGGCGTAGACCCGGATCGTCTTCTTCTTGCCCTTCTCGAAGCCCAGCAGCTTGATCGGCCCCGCCTCGGCGGTGCTGCGCAGGTGGGTGCCGCCGCAGGGGGCGAGGTCCCAGTCTTCGATCTCCACCACCCGCACCGCCCCGCGCACCTTGGGCATGCGCCGGAGCGGCAGAAGCGGCACCTGCGCCTCGGGTACCTCGCGCGCGCTGACCGCCAGGTTGGCGTAGACGGCCCAGTTCGCCAGCGCCTCGGCCTTCTCCAGCACCTCGGCCGCCGCCTCGGGACCGGGCCAGACGTCGAAGTCGAGGTGGATCTCCGGCCCCGCCAAACTCACCGCGATCGTGTTCCACTGCGCCGCACGCAGGAAGGCCTGGCTGAGGACGTGCTGGCCGGTGTGGCGCTGCATGTGGCGGTAGCGGCGGGTCCAGTCGATCTTCCCCTCCACCTCGGCGCCCTCCTCGAGCGGCGCTTCCAGCACGTGCACGATGCGCGCGCCGTGCTTCTCGGGCTCGAAGACGTCCAGCACCCGCACCCCCCCCAGGCGGCCGGTGTCGTGGGGCTGGCCGCCCGAGGTGGGGTAGAAGAGGGTGCGGTCGAGCTCGACCAGAAACCGGCCGTCCTCTTCCCGGACGCGCGTGACCGTGGCCGTGAAGCTGGTGGCGTAGGGATCCTGCCAGAAGAGTCGTTCGCTCACGTACTTAGTTTAGAGCCCAATCCGTGGCTGCTCTCATCAAGACACAGCTTCGTTGATCTATACTTGCATTGCAATCAAGCCCCCGCGAGTACGCCGCCCGCACGATCAAGGGCGCGCCGAAAGCGGGGGCAGTTTTGTGATACGTTTTCTGTATGAAAACGGACGTGCTCATCGACGGCGATTTTTACCTGAGGTGTCATAAGAAGTTACGCGCCAAACATCATACGCCTGAGCTCGCCGCCAAAGACGTTTTGACCTTGGCCTTGGCCCATATGGACGACAAGGCGTGCGAGCGTGAAAGCGAGCTGTACCGCATTCTCGTTTACGACGCTCCGCCGTTGGGCAAGCGCGCCCATCTGCCTGTGAGCAGGAAGGCGGTGAATTTCAAAGACACCGAAATATACAAATTCCGTTCGGAGTTTCACCGGCACCTGAAACGCACGCGGAAGGTGGCTCTCCGGTTGGGGAGGCTGCGCGACGGTGCACGATGGATTATGCGACCTGACACGACCAAAGCTTTGCTAAGCGGCAAGAAGTCACTTGAAAAGCTTTCGGATGATGATTTCTCGTATGACATTCAACAAAAGGGTGTAGACATCCGAATGGGGTTGGACGTTGCCTCATTGGCCTACAAACGACTGGTCACCCGCATCGTACTGGTCACGGGGGATAGTGATTTCGTCCCCGCAGCCAAGCTGGCCCGCCGTGAAGGGATTGAAATCGTGTTGGATCCTATGTGGGCCAAGGTGCACGAATACCTATACGAGCACATTGACGGCCTCAGGTCTGTTATCGACGAGAAAACGGGCAAGTTCATTTGCGAGCAGAAAAAGAAGTCCACCAAGCACAAAAAGGGTTAAGGAAAAAGCCCACCACAAGACCGAGAGACTAGCTGAATTGTTCCAGTACCCGCTTGGCGATCACCAGCTTGAGGATCTCGCTGGTGCCCTCGCCGATGCGCATCAGCCGCACGTCGCGCCAGTAGCGCTCCACCGGGTAGTCCTTGATGTAGCCGTAGCCGCCCAGAATCTGGATGGCCGCGTCGGCGGCGCGGGTGGCCGCCTCGCTGGCGAAGAGCTTGGCCTGGGCCGCAGCCAGGGTGTAGTCGCGCCCCGCGTCCTTCAGCTCGGCCGCTTTTAGGTACAGAAGCCGGGCCGCCTCGAGGTCGGCGCTCATCTCGGCCAGCTGGAAGCCTACGCCCTCGAAGCGCCCGATGGGCTGGCCGAACTGCTTGCGCTCGCTGGCGTAGCGGGCGGCGAACTCCAGCGCCGCGCGGCCGATGCCCACGCTCAGCGCCGCAATGCCCACGCGCCCGCCGTCGAGTACCCGCAGCACGGTGTAGAACCCGCGGCCCCGCTCGCCCACCAGGGCGTCCGCGGGCAGGCGCAGGTCCTCGAAGATCAGCTGCGCGGTGTCCGAGCTGCGCAGCCCCAGCTTGTCCTCCTTGCGGCCGATCGTAAGCCCGGGCGTGCCCGCGGGGAAGACGAAGGCGCTGATGCCCCGGTGGGGCTTGCCCTCGGGCGCGGGGTCGGTGCGGGCGTTGATTACGTAGACCCCGGCCACCGAGCCCTGGGTGATGAACTGCTTGGCACCGTTCAGCACCCAACCACCGTCCGCCTCCTCGGCGCGGGTCTTGAGCGCCGCAGCGTCCGAGCCCGCGCCGGGCTCGGTGAGCCCCCAGGCGCCCAGCCACTCGCCGCTCGCCATCTTGGGCAGGTAACGTTCCTTTTGCGCCTCGCTCGCGTCCAGCAGCAGGTGGCCCGTCGCCAGCGAATTGTGGCTGGCCACGGTGAGCCCCAGGCTGCCGTCGGCCCAGCCGATCTCCTCGATGATGCGGGCCGCGGTGCGGGTGGGCAGGCCCAGCCCGCCGTAGGCCTCGGGCACCTGCAGGCCGAAGACGCCCAGCTCGGCCAGCTCGCCTACGAGGTCGTGCGGGAAGGCGCCGCTGGCGTCGCGCTCGGCGGCGGTGGGAACCACGCGATCGGTCAGGTAGCTCTTTAGCGCGCCCAGTAGCGCGCGCTCGTCGGGGGTCGGTTCGAACCACAACTCGGCCACGGGTCTACCTCCGTGCCGCTAATATATCACTTCATACGCTAGGGCATGAAAAGCGTAATATTTTGGGGGTTGTGTCCGTCCCCCGATGTGCTATAGTGGCCCCATCGTGAGCGCGAAAAGCCCTGTTCTTGGTCCGTCCGCCGCCGTGCGGACCGCGCTCCTGACGTGGAGGAAGAACTGAATGAAGTATGAAGCTGGCAGCATCGTAGAGGGCCGCGTAACGCGGGTGATGGACTTTGGCGCTTTCGTGGAGCTCCCCGGCGGGGAGTCGGGGCTGGTGCACATCTCGGAGATCGCCCATGAGTTCGTGAAGAACGTGCGCGACTTCCTGAACGAGGGCGACATCGTCGAGGTCTTCGTGCTGGGGCGCGACGAGAAGGGACGGCTTGACCTCTCCATCAAGGAACTCCTGGAAAAGCCGGTAGACCCTCCGAAGCCTCGCCGCCTTCCGCGCCAGGCGCCAGAGTTCGAGCACAAGCTCAAGAGCTTCATGCGCGGCTCGGGCGGCCCCAGCGACGGTGGCAAGAAGCGCGGCCGCGGCCGTAAGAAGCGCTGAGGCGTCGCATGGCTTCATCCGCGCCCCGCTACGGCGGGGCGTTTGTCGCTTGGGGCCCTTTAGAATAGGGGTGTTGCAACGTGTTGCGAAACGGAGGTCGACCATGAAACGGATCCTGCTCCTCGGACTGCTGATGGGAACGGCCCTGGCCGCAGCCCCGCTCAGGCTTGCCACCACCACCAGCGTCAACGACTCCGGGCTGCTCGACGCGCTCCTGCCTGGCTTCACCCAGGAGACCGGGATTCCCGTTCAGGTCATCGCCGTAGGTACGGGCCAGGCGCTGGCCATCGCCGGCCGGGGCGACGCCGATGCGGTGCTGGTGCACGCGCCTGACCTGGAGGCGCGGTTCCTGCGAGAGGGCAAGGGGGTGGCCCACGCCTGCATCGCCTACAACAACTTCGTGATCGCCGGGCCCGCGTCCGACCCCGCGCGGGTGGCCGGGGCGGCGAGTGCGCTCGAGGCCATGCGGCGCATCTACGCCGCGGGCGCGCCCTTCGTCAGCCGTGGCGACAACTCGGGCACCTACCACCGCGAGCGGGCGCTCTGGAAGGCGGCGGGGCTCGAACCCGACGACCAGCCGTGGTACCTGGAGTCAGGCAGCGGCATGGGAGCGACGCTCGCCCTGGCCGCGGAGAAGCAGGCCTACACCCTCACCGACCTAGGCACCTACCTCTTCATGAAGGACAAGGTGGAGCTCGCGGGCCTCTACGACCGCCCTGATCCCCTGATGCTCAACCAGTACGGCTACATGGTGGTGAATCCCGAGCGCTTCGCGCACGTGAACGCCGAGGCCGCCTACGCGCTGCGCGCCTACCTGCTGCGTCCCGACGTGCAGCAGCAAATTGGCGCCTACCTGAAAGACCGCTACGGACGTAGCCTCTTCAACCCCCTCTTTGGCCGCTGCAAGGTGGAAGTGGAGCCCTAGTTGACCCTGCCGTGGGCCGAGGTCGTGGAGATCGCCGCGCGCAGCCTTGGCGTGGCGGCGGCGGCCACCTTCCTGGCCGCGCTCGTGGGGTTGCCGCTGGGCGTGTGGCTGGGCGCGCGGCCGCGCAAGGGGGGGCTGGGGGCGCAGGTGCTGCTCTACGCGGGGATGGGCCTGCCGCCGGTGGTGGTGGGGCTCGTCTTCTACTTTTTGCTTTCGCGCAGTGGGCCGTTGGGCGGGCTGGGGCTGCTTTTCACACCGGCGGCGATGGTGCTGGCCGAGGCGGTGCTGGCGTTCCCCATGGTCGCCGGTTTTACCCTGGCGGCGGTGCGGGCGCGCGCGGACGGCGTGCGGCGGCTGGTGCGCGGCCTCGGCGGAAGCGAGCGGCAGGTGCTCGCCACGCTCCTGTGGGAGAGCCGCCGCCCCATCGTCGCCGCGCTCGCCGCCGGCTTCGGCGCGGCGATCAGCGAGGTGGGCGCGGCCACGATCGTCGGCGGCGACATCCGCCACCACACCCGCGTGCTCACCACCGCGGTGGTGCTGGAGACCCGCAAGGGCGAGCTGGAGAGTGCGCTGGCGCTGGGGGCGGTGCTGCTGGGGGTGACCCTCGTGGTCACCGCGATCCTGGTCGTCTGGGGGGAGCGGCGGTGATCCGGGCCAGGGGGCTGGTGCGGCGCTACCCCGGCTTCGAGCTGGCGGTGGAGGCGCTCGAGTTGCCGGCGGGCCGCTTCGTGACCGTGATCGGGCCCAGCGGCGCGGGGAAGAGCACGTTGCTGCGTCTGCTGGCGGGGCTCGAGGAACCTGACGCGGGAGCAGTCGAGCGCCAAGGGCGGATCGTTTTTCTGGATCAGGACCGGACGGTTCTGGAGCGTAGCGTCTTGGCCAACGCCGCCTTCGGGCTTCGGCTCGCCGGGGTGCGGCGGCGTGAGGCCGAGCGGCGGGTGCGGCCGTGGCTCGAGCGGGTGGGGCTCGCGGGCAAATTGCACCAGCCGGCGCAGCTGCTCTCCGGCGGTGAGCGGGCCAGGCTGGCGCTGGTGCGAGCGCTCGCCACCGAGCCCGACGTGCTCCTCCTCGACGAGCCCACCCAGGCCCTCGACCCCGGCAACGTGGCCCTGGTCGAGGCGCTCCTAAGGGAGGCCCATGGTCTGGGACGTGCGCTCGTGCTCGTGACCCACAACCTCTACCAGGCCCGACGCCTGGGGGAGGAGACCTGGTTCTTGCTCGGAGGGCGGCTGGTGGAGGCGGGCCCCAGCGAGCAGCTCTTCACCCGGCCCGAGCGCGAGGCGACCCGCGCCTACGTGGCCGGGGAGATGGTTTACTAAGGACGATGCGACCGCGCGCCAAGTTTTGGCTCGAGACCGAGGAGGGAGAGTACCTCATGGGGCCGCGCACCTTGCGGCTTTTGGAGGCGGTGCACGCCGAGGGCAGCCTTAAGGCGGGCGCGCGTGCGGCGGGCTTCAGCTACCGCTCCGCCTGGGCGCGGGTGCGCCGGGTAGAGGCGGCGTTGGGGTTCCGGCTCATCGAGTCCCACTCCGGCGGCGAGGGGGGCGGCCAGAGCCGTCTCACCCCCGAGGCCCTCGACTTCGTTCAGCGCTTCCGCGCTTTTCTCGAACGCAGCGAGCGCTTCCTTCAGGAGGCGTTCGAAGATGCCTTTGCCTAGTCTGCGCGGCAGGCCGTGCCACTGCAGCCCCCCCTCAAAGCGAACCGGCGGTAAGCGAGGAAGAGCACCGTCCAGCTCACCGCGAGCAGCGCGTAAAAGGCGGCCTCGCCGATCTCGGCGCGCATGCTGCTGAGGGCTACGAGCGTTCCTGTGACAAAGACAACGAGCATGCCCGCCTTGCCGCAGGGCATGTAGCGCAGCGCCACAAGCCCTGCGGACACAACAGCCGCCCAGACGGTAGTCTCAGTCCAGCCAATCCAGAGCCCGGCAAAGGCCCACGACAGTACGAGCAAAACGATGAGCGCCATGTCCAACGTTCTACACAGCTAGCGTGAAAACCGGTTGAAAGGCCAACCAAACCAGCGCGAACAAGCCGCTTCCCGCTGGATATTAAGAAATTTAACCTGCTATTAAACGTTAAATCAGCACCCCCCCATTTTGGGGTATTGTCCAGACCCAACAAAAGGTTATATTATGCTTCGTACCCCCCCAGAGCGGGGGTGGCGGCGCTACCTACTTACATTGGCAACGCCGAGGCATTGAGCAGGTAAGGAGGGGCATTGTCGTGAAAGCGCGGTACTTACGCCGTTGGAGTTTCGGTCTCGTCCTTATGATCGCGGGGCTGGTTGCGGTAGCGAGCAGCCCGGTGCAGCTCACCCTCACCTCGTTCAAGGTCGTTTTGACGACCGACGAGCAAGGTGAGCGAGTAGAGCGTTTTCTTCCCGCGGTCCAGGTAGCACCGGGAGACGTGATCGAATGGAGGCTCAGCGCTCTGAACACCGCTGAGGCGGCGCTTAACGCGGTTGAGTTGGTAATACCAATCCCGCCTGAAACCTACTACTTGCAAGGCAGCGCCGTGCCGCTAGTGCTCAAACGGGGCGAGCGCGAAATTGCGGTTGCTCCCAGGTTCAGCTTCGATGGCGGGAAAACCTACGGCGTCCCGCCGCTCTACCGCGAGGTCAAGGAGGTTGTTAACGGCAAAGAAGTGACCAAAAAGGTGCTCGTTCCGCCCGAGGACTACACCCACGTTCGCTGGCTGCTAGAGGTTATGAACCCGGGCGAGCAAGTTGAGGTAACACTGCGCACAGTGGTGCGCTAAAAAAGGAGGCTATGTATACATGAAAGGCGCTAGGTTATTTAAGACTATTGGGCTTACCTTGCTGGCCCTCAGCCTGGGCCTGGTCTTGGCGGTGGGTACCCCCGCCGGCACCGAGATCCGCAACCAGGCCTCGGCGAGCTACATTGACTCGGCGGGCCAGTCCCAGACCACGACCTCGAACGAGGTCATCACCGTGGTGCAGCCTGTCTACGGCTTCACTATCACGCCAGACGGCACCGAGACGACTCCCGGCCAAACCCAGTCCGCTGTACCCGGAGGAACAGCCTACTTCCCCTACACCATCACCAACACCGGCAACACCGCGGACACCATCGCCCTAGCGACCGCGCAAAGCGCGAGCGATGACTTCGACCCCGCCTCGACAATTTACTTAGACGAAAACTGCAACGGCCAGATTGATCCCGCGGAGTCCTCCATAACCGAGATCAGCCTGGCGGCCGATGCGAGTGCCTGCCTGATTCTTGCCGCTACCGTTCCTACGTCCGCGAGCGGTGGGGACGAGGGGCTCATCAACATCGAGGGCACCAGTCTGGGCGATTCCGCCCAGACCGACACCGATAACTGGGCAAAGATTGTGGCCACCGAAGACGCCGCCCTCACCGCCACCAAGTCTGCAAGCCCCACCGGCGAGGTCGCGACCGACAGCACCATCGCCTACACCATCGAGGGCTCCAACGTCGGTGGCAGCGACGCCTACGCGGTCTCCGGCGTGGTCACGGTAGATGGCAGCGCAAAAGACGGCATCTTCATCTCCGACCCGATTCCCACCGGCACCACCTACGTTCTGAACACGGCTAACGGAACCGCCGGCGCGGGCTCGGTGTCGGTGATCTACCAGACCGCGAGCGGCTGGACCGCGATCGAGCCTTCGAACGCCAGCGACGTAACCGCAGTGGGCCTCCTCATCGAAGGCAGCGGCGCCTTCTTCCCCCAAGGTGCCCAGTATCAGCTCTCCTTCGAGGTGACCGTTGACTCTAGCCTTGCCGCGGGCACCTCCATCGAGAACACCGCCACCGTCAAGTTCGACGCCAACGGCGACGGCGACGCTGAAGACCCCGGCGAAACGGTGGAATCCAACCCCACCAGCAACACCGTGGCCATCAGCTACGCGGTGCTTAACGGTCCCTACGGTGAGCCCGAAGACGATGGTGATA
The DNA here is from genome assembly GCA_026985615.1 of Thermaceae bacterium. GTDB lineage: Bacteria > Deinococcota > Deinococci > Deinococcales > Marinithermaceae > Oceanithermus. The sequence continues at coordinate 22,523 of JALSQD010000084.1, forward strand.
CGACAAACGATACTTTCACTTACAACGGCGTAAATTACGAGAAGGCTTACAACGCATCAAACAGCACCGACGATGACACCGAGACCATCACCAGCGATGTCTACGGCGGCGACACCGTCTACTTCCCCTTCACCTTGCAGAACAACGGCAACACCGACGATAGCTTCAACCTCGCGGTAGCCATCGTGGACCCCGATACCACTGATACCATTGACCCCACGACTTGGACCTGCCAGATCGTGGCCTCCGACGGCGTCACCCCAATCTCGGGCGCGGTAGGCCCCTTCGCTGCGGGAGACACCTTCAACTACGTGGTGAAGTGCACGATTCCCGCGGCCTTCCAGGAGACGGATTCCAATATTGACGCTGCGCGCATCGAGGTGAAGGCGACCTCGGTTGGCGACTCTACCAAGACCAACAAGGTGACCGGCATCGTCACCGACGTTCAGCCGGGCTACGGTGTGGACATCGACGCAAACCCCGGGGATAATGGCGGTGCTACGGGCGACGGTAATCCACCGGCTCAAGTCAAGAATCCCGGTGACACGGTGATGATCCCCTTCGACGTGCACAACACCGGCCAAAACCCCGACACCTACGATCTCACCACCACCCTGCCCACCGGCTGGATCGGCACCATCTACCCCGATAGCAACTGCGACGGCGCGATGGACGACAACCCTGTTCCGGATCCGGTCACCGACACCGGCCTGATGAACGCGGGCGACGCCAAGTGCTTCATCCTGGTGGTCGAGGTCCCCTCAGACCAGGCGCCGGTTGATCTGGACGGTACCGCGGGCACCAGCGACGACAACGTAGAGATCACCGCCACCTCGAACGCGAACCCGAGCGTCACCGACACCATCTCCACCGACATCGAGGTCAATGCCGTCTACGCGCTCGCCTTTACCCCCGACCGCAGCGGCACCGTCACCAGCCCGGGTACGATCGTCTACACCCACACCGTTACCAACAACGGCAACACCAGCGTGGACGTGAGCTTCAGCATCGAGGGGAGCACGCACCCCACCTGGACCTACCAGATCTCCACCGACGGCGGTACAACCTGGACCGATGTGGCTAGCGGCCAGGTCTCCGACCTGGCGGCGGGCGCGAGCCAGGAGGTCCAGATCCGCGTCA
>JALSQD010000085.1 GCA_026985615.1 Thermaceae bacterium
TTGAGGGTTTACTGGACAGAAGTATTAATTCTTAATATCATACATTTTGAACGTCGGGGTTGTCATAAGCCTGGCCCGGAGAGGAAGTGCTGCTCGCTCGATGACGTTGAACTTTGGCCGCGTGGCCTACGCCTACGACCGAACCCGCTACCACCCGCCCGAGGTTTCGGGGCGGATCGCCACCGCGATCATCGCGCCGGTGGAGGACCGCTTCCGTGAGCCGGTCTTTCTCGAGCTGGGCGTGGGTACGGGCCGGGTGGGCGTGCCGATCATCGCGCGCGGGCACAAGTTCGTGGGCGTGGACGTGAGCCCGGCGATGCTCGAGGTGATGCGCTACAAAATCGCCGGGGTGGCCCGCAAGGTGCGCCTGGTCGAGGCCGACGCGCGCAGCCTGCCCTTCGCCAAGGACAGCTTCCACGCGGTCATCGGGGTGCACCTGTGGCACCTGATCCCCGACTGGCAGCGGGCCCTGCTCGAAGCCCTGCGGGTCCTGGCCCCCGGAGGGGTGCTCTACGAGGGGTGGGACGTCTCCACCGGCCCCAGTGAGGACTGGAACATCCAGGAGCGCTGGCGCGAGCTGCTGGGCGAGATGGGGTACGAGCTGAAGCGCGGCGCGCACACGCGCCGGCTCGACGAGGTGGAGCGGGCGCTCGTGCAGCTGGGGCTCGAGCCCCAGACCCAGGCGGTGGCCGAGTGGGTGGAGGAACGCACCCCCAGGCAAACGATGGAGATCCTGGAAGAGCGCCTTTACTCCTACACCTGGCAGGTTCCGCCCGAGGTCTTCCACGACTCCATCGAGCGGCTGTGGGCCTGGGTGCGCGAGACCTACCCCGACCTGGACCAGACCTACCCTATCCCCTGGAAGTTCGTGCTGCGCAGCACGCAGCTACCCGAATGAGCGAAGGCGTAGTGTCCACATCCTCTTGGCCGGCCGGGCCGGTAAACTGGCTCCATGAAGTTCGCCCACCTGCACCAGCATACCCAGTTCTCGTTGCTCGACGGCGCGGCCAAGCTGGACGAGTTGATTGAGTGGGTCAAGCAGACCACGCCAGACGACCCGGCGCTCGCGACCACGGACCACGGGAACCTCTTTGGGGCGGTGCAGTTTTACAAGAAGGCCACGGCCGCGGGGGTCAAGCCCATCATCGGCTACGAGGCCTACGTAGCCGCCGAGAGCCGCTTCGACCGCACGATGCGCAAGGGCCTCGACGGCGGCTACTTCCACCTGACCCTGCTGGCGCGTGACTTCACCGGGTACCAGAACCTGGTGCGGCTGGCGAGCCGGGCCTACCTCGAGGGCTTCTACATGAAGCCGCGCATCGACCGCGAGATTTTGCGCGAGCACAACGAGGGCATCATTGCGCTTTCGGGCTGTTTGGGAGCGGAGATTCCCCAGTTCATTCTGGCGGACCGCGAAGACCTGGCCGAGGAGCGGTTGAACGAGTACCTGGAGATCTTCGGCGACCGTTACTTCATCGAGATCCAGGACCACGGGCTCGAGGAGCAGAAGAAGGTCAACGCGGTGCTGCGTGAGTTCGCACAGAAGTACGGCCTGGGCATGGTGGCCACCAACGACGGCCACTACGTCAAGCAGGAGGACGCCCGCGCCCACGAGGTGCTGCTCGCCATCCAGTCGAAGGCGACGCTGGCCGACGAGGACCGCTGGAAGTTCCCCTGCGACGAGTTCTACGTCAAGACGCCCGAGGAGATGAAGCAGGCGCTCCCCGACTGGCCCGACGAGATCTTCAGCAACAGCGCCGAGATCGCGGCGATGTGCAACGTCGAGCTGCCGGTGGGCGACAAGATGACCTACCGCATCCCGCGTTACCCGCTGCCCGAGGGGCGCGACGAGAACCAGTACCTGCGCGAGCTGACCTTCAAGGGGCTCTTGGAGCGCTACCCCGACCGGGTGAACCCCGCGCTCTACCGTGCTTACCTGACGCGTCTCGAGATCGAACCGGCCGAGAACGAAGAAGACCTGATCCTGCAACTTGCCCGGCTCGACCGCGAGCTGCGCGAGAAGGCGAACGTACTGCCCGACGTGCGCAACGTGCGCGAGTGGGGGAGCTGGGAGATTCTGGCGAGGGCCGAGTACGAGCTGGGCGTGATCGAGGAGATGGGTTTCCCGGGCTACCTGCTGATCGTGCAGGACTACATCAACTGGGCCAAGGACCACGGCATCAGCGTGGGGCCCGGACGTGGCAGCGCCGCGGGCAGCCTGGTGACCTACGCCATCCGCATCACCAACATTGACCCGCTCGAGTTCAACCTGCTCTTCGAGCGCTTCCTCAACCCCGCGCGCGTGAGCATGCCCGACATCGACACCGACTTCTCGGACGTGCGCCGCGACGAGGTGATTGACTACGTGCGCGAGCGTTACGGCGAGGACCGGGTGGCCCAGATCGCCACCTTCGGGACGCTGGCCTCCAAGGCGGCGCTCAAGGACGTGGCCCGGGTTTACGGGCTCGAGTACAAGCGTGCCGAGCAGCTGGCCAAGCTGATCCCGGTGCAGTTCGGCAAGCCGTTGCCGCTGGCGCGTGCGATGGAGCAGATTCCCGAGCTCAAGGCGGCGATGCGGCAGGACGAGACCGTGCGCGAGGTGCTCGAGGTGGCCCAGCGGCTCGAGGGGCTCAACCGCCACGCCTCGGTGCACGCCGCTGGCGTGGTGATCGCCGACGAGCCGCTGACCAACCTGGTACCGCTCATGCGCGACACCCGCGGCGACGGCATCGTCACCCAGTACGACATGGGCTCGGTAGAGGCACTGGGTCTTTTGAAGATGGACTTCCTGGGGCTGCGCACGCTCTCGTTTTTGGACGAGGCGAAGCGCATCGTCAAGGAGTCGGCGGGGGTGGAGATCGACTACGACGCGCTCCCCCTCGACGATCCCAAGACCTTCGAGATGCTCAGTCGCGGCGACACCAAGGGCGTCTTCCAGCTCGAAGGCACGGGGATGACGAACACGGTCAAGGCCTTCAAGCCAGAGCGGTTGCACGACATCATCGCCATCGTCTCGCTCTACCGCCCGGGGCCGATGGACAACATCCCCACCTATTTGCGCCGCCGCCACGGGCAGGAGCCGGTGAGCTACGCCGAGTTCCCCCACGCTGCCGAGATGCTCGAGCCCATTTTGGCCGAGACCTACGGTATCCCCGTCTATCAAGAGCAGATCATGCAGATCGCCAGCGCGGTGGCAGGTTACACCCTGGGCGAAGCCGATCTGCTCCGCCGCGCGATGGGCAAGAAGAAGGTCGAGGAGCTGAAGGCCCACCGCGACCGCTTCATCACCGGCGCGGAGAAGCGGGGCGTCCCCCCCGACGAGGCCAGCCGCATCTTCGACTTGCTGGAGGCCTTCGCCAACTACGGCTTCAACAAGTCGCACGCCGCAGCCTACTCACTGATCTCGTACCAGACGGCCTATGTCAAGGCCCACTTCCCGGTCGAGTTCATGGCCGCGCTGCTCACGGTGGAACGCCGCAACTCGGACAAGGTGGCCGAGTACATCCGCGACGCCGAGGCCAGCGGCATCCACGTGCTGCCGCCCGACATCAACCGCTCGGGGGCTGACTTCCGCGTCGTCGGGCGCGAGATCCTTTTCGGCCTCTCGGCGGTCAAGAACGTGGGCGAGGGGGCGGTGGAGAGCATTCTCGCCGAGCGCGAGAAGGGCGGGCCCTACCGGAGCCTGCCCGACTTCCTGCGGCGGGTGGACCTGCACCACGTCAACAAGCGCGCGCTCGAATCGCTCATCAAGGCCGGCGCCTTCGACGCCTTTGGCGAGCGTGGGCAGATGCTCGACGCCATGGAGGGCCTGCTCAAGTGGGCCGCCGCCGAGCAGCAGAAGGCCGCGGGCGGCCTCACCGGCCTCTTCGACGACGACCTCACTGAGCCCCCGCTGCCCGAGACCGAGCCGCTCGAAGAGGTGACCAAGCTGCGCTTCGAGAAGGAGGCGTTGGGCATCTACGTGACCGGGCATCCGCTCGAGCACTACCCTGGCCTGGCCGAGGCGGCCACCTGCCAGGTCACCGAGCTGCCTCGCTGGTACGAGCAGAACTCGGGCTCCAAGTCGCGGGTGCGGGTGCTGCTTGCGGGGATGGTCGAGCAGATCACCCGCCGCTCCACGCGCTCAGGCGGGATGATGGCGCGCTTCAACCTGGCCGACGCCTCGGGGGCGCTCGAGGTGGTGGTCTTCGGCCGCGCCTACGACCGGGTGATGACGCGGGTCAAGGAAGACACGCCGGTACTCGCCGTCTGCGACGTGGAACCCGACGCCGATGGCGAGAGCCTGCGGGTGATGGTGCAGGACGTCTTCCTCTATGAGGAGATCGACGGCCTGCCCCAGGTGCTCGAGCTCGGCTTCGACCTGAGCCTGATGGACGACGAGCGGTTGCTCGAGCTGCGCAGCGTCCTCGACGAGTACCCCGGCGTCATGCCCGTATACCTCAAGGTGCGTGGACCCGGGGGGTGGGCGCTTTTGGAGGCGCGTGAGGTGCGGGTGGACCCCGACGTCACGCCGGAGCTGAAGAAGTTCGAGGGGCTCGAGGTGCGCTCGATTCCCGACCGCGAGGCGTTGCTCGCGGGCAAGTTCGGCGGCGAGGGGGCCTCCGAGGTGGTGCCATTCTAAGCGGTAAGCGGTACGTGGTTCGGAGTGCGCAGTAACGGCATGGCCTGTGGTCTGTGGCGGACGCGTCAAGGGCAACGAGAAACGGGATGTAGGGGGTGGGTCTGGGCAGTTGTCCGTGCGTGGTTCGTGGTGCGTAGCGCGTGGTAACGGTAGGGGAAAGGTTTAAAATCTTCCCCTGCGTCTATTGGTTTTTCTTGCGGTAACGAAATCCCGGTCTCGCGAACGGCGTGGGGCCCTGGATCGATCCAACCTCGCCGTGCGCCATGAGCGTTCGTCGTCCGGACGGGCGGGCCGGCTGGCCCGCGAGATCCCGGATCAAGTCCGGAACAGGCCCGGAATCTTAATGCGCGCGGTTTAGGGGTCCGTCGCCGAGCTGCGGATGGTGAAGACGATGCGCCGGTCCGTCTGCGACCCACAGCAACGCCAAGATCCCCGGCCTTGGGCGGTCGGAGGACATGGGAGGGAGCCATCAGGTCGGCAGCAGAAGTCCCGCGTATACGGCAACCCAACCGCTTCTTTGTCGCTCCGGTCCCGATGAATTCACCTACCACCAATCACGTACCGTGTACTACGCACCGCCTTTATGCCCGCATTGGGCGCTGCGGGCGGCTGTGGGGCTGGTCGGGGTCCTCCCAGGCGAGCTCCACCAGGTCGATCAGGTCGCTCACGGGTACGCCCCAGCGGGCGCTCAGGCGCGCCAGGTGGCGGCCCAGGCGTTTGAGCTGTTCGATGTAGGCGGGGTCCTCGCCCTCCATCTCGTCGGCAAGCCCCACCAGCCAGGCGAGCAGATCGCGGGCCTCCTCGTCGGTCAGGCCCTCGGTCAGGGTTTCGTCTTCGAAGAAGAGCTCAGCGGGATGGCGCACGCAACACCTCTTCCGGGTAGACGTAGCCGAGCGCGCGCGCCTTGGCCTCGAGGTAGGCCGGGTCGTCGGCGTGGGCGAGCTCACTCTTCAGGCCTTCCACCTCGGCGGCGAGGGCCTCGGTCTGACCCGCTACGATGGCGATTTCCTGACGCAGAGCTAGCCCGCGCTGAAGCTCCAGCGCGGCCAGGATGAGCAGGTGCGCAGTGCCCAGAGCAAAGAGCACGTAGAGTACGCGGTAGACGCCGCCCGACTTCACACGGCCATTATAGGCGATGGTCTCGAGAACGCCTCTGCTCGGATTTATTATAATAAACTTTTAAACTTAGTTAATCTGTCCTCTTGACGGTGGCGTGTGGAATCAATGTAAGCTATACTTACAATTGACGCGATTGGAGGCGTGAAGCATGGCAAAAACAAAAGAAAAAGAAGTCTACCGCTCTCGATTAAAGGCCGTTGGATTGCGCCACACCCTGCCGCGCGAGCGCATTCTCGCATATTTGGATCGCAAGAACGTACACCCCACCCCCGAGGAGCTCTACCAGGGGCTGAAAAAGAAGGGCTATTCGATCGGCCTTTCCACCGTGTACCTCAACCTCCAGGTGCTGCGTGACGCTGGCCTGTTGTGGGAGTTCAAGGACCAGCAGGGTCATACCCGCTACGACGGTTTCACCAAGAAGCATCACCACCTCTTCTGCACCTCGTGTGGCCGCATCGAGGACGTAATGGAAGACGAGCTCCCCGAGTTCGACGCCGAGAAGGTCGCGCGCGCCGTCGAAGGGCGCACGGGCTGGTTCGTGGGCGATCCGCGCGTGGAGTTGCGCGGACTCTGCCCCGACTGCCAGTAAGCGCGTCGCGTTGATTCGCGCCGCCCGGCTCCGAAGAGCCGGGCGGCGCGCTCTTCGTGGGGATTCAGCGGCAGCGGTAGCGCTCGAGCTCCCCCGGTGCCACCGCGATCCAGCGCATCTTTTCGGGTGGCCACTCTGGGCCGGCGATGCAATCGCGCTTCGGCTCGAGCCCAACGAGCAGCGACGTACCCGGGGGCAGGGTCTCGGGCATGGGCGTCCGCCCCACCCGGAAGGCCGCTTCCGCCCCTGCGGGGTTGGCCTTGCCGGTGAGGAGGTCCATGCGTACCTTCACCAGGCCGTCGGGCTCGCCGAAGTCGCCCGCGGGGCGGCCGCGCAGGGCGTTTTCCACGAAGTCCTTCCAGATGGGCGGGTTGACCACCGAGGAGGAAGGCTCGCGCCCGTTGAGCTTCATGGGTTGGTTGTCGTCGCGGCCCACCCAGACTACCGCGCTCATGCCGCGGGTGACGCCGGCGAACCAGAGGTCGCGGGCGTTGTTCGAGGTGCCGGTCTTCCCCCCCACCACCCGGCCGGGAATGCGGGCGCGCCAGGCCAGGTTGGCCTTGCCCAGCGGATCGGCGTCATAAACGTAGCCCTTGAGCATGTCCCAGCCGAGGTAGGCCACCTCGGGGCTCCACAGGCGCTCGCGGATGGTGCGGCTCTCGTAGAGCACCTGCCCCTCGGCGTCCTCGACGCGCAGGATCATTCTGGGCTCGACCTTCCAGCCGCCGTTGGCGAAGGCGGCATAGCTGGAGGCGAGCTGGAGCGGCGTCGAGCCCACGCCCCCGCCGATGGCGATGGAGAGGCCGGGGTTCTTGGGCACCTGGAAGCCGGCCGCGCGCAGCGCCCCCGCGAGCCGGCGCACGCCCAGGGCGTCGGCGGTGAGGATAGCGGGAACGTTGAGCGAGCGGTCCATGGCGTAGCGGATGGTGACCGCGCGGTCGAGGTAGGTGCCGTCGTAGTTCTTGGGCTTCCAGACGCCGTCCGGCTGGGTGGGATCGGGGAAGCTGACCTCCTTGTCCTCCACCATGCTGGCCTGGCTCCAGCCGCTCGCCAGCGCGGTGGTGTAAACGAAGGGCTTAATCGCCGATCCGGGGCTGCGGCCGGCGCCGTCACCCAGCTGGGTGGCGCGGTTGAACTCACCTTCGGTTCTGGGCAGGGCGCCGAGCATGGCGTAGACCTCGCCGGTCTCGGGGTCGAGCCCCACCAGCGCCAGCTGCGCGCCCTCGGGCAGGCCGCGCTCCACCGCGGCGGCCGCGGCGTCCTCGGCGGCGCGCTGCATCTCGGGGTCGAGGGTGGTGTAGACGCGCAGGCCGCCCTGGCCGAAGACCTTGGCGCGGCCGAAGCGGCGGATCAGCTCCTTCCGGATCTCGTAGACGAAGTGCGGCGCGATCTCGACCGCCAGGTCGGGGAGGGTGTTGGCCCCGGGGTCGATGAGCTCGGCCTCGAGCAGGTTGCCCTCCTCGTCGTAGCTGGCCTTCCAGCCGTTCGGCACCAGGGGCTCGCGCCAGGCGGCGTCGGCCATGGCGCGGGTGATCCAGCCGTCGGCGACCATCTGGTCGAGCAGCGTCTTCATGCGCCTGCGCACCCGCGGCAGGTCGCGGTAGCGGGCGTTGGGGCCGGGGATGAGGGCGGCGAGGTAGGCCCCTTCAGCCAGGGTGAGCTCGGCGGGGTCCTTGCCGAAATAGGCCTCGCTGGCGGCGCGGATGCCCCAGAGGTTGCCGCCCCAGAAGGAGACGTTGAGGTACATCTCCAAAATCTCTTCCTTGGAGTAAAGGCGCTCAAGCTCGATGGCGAGCGGGATCTCCTTGAACTTGCGTTCGAGCGTGCGCACCCCCGAGAGGTCGCGCAGGAGGGTGTTCTTGATCACCTGCACGCTGATGGAGGAGCCGCCCTGGAGGTTGCCCCGCAGGGTCTGCCAGAACGCCCCGGCGATGCGGATCCAGTCCACGCCGTAGTGGCGGAAGAAGCGGCGGTCCTCCGAGGCCACGATTGCGGCCACTGTGGCGGGGGAAACGTCCTCCAGCTTGACCAGGCGGCGGTTGATGGCCATGCCGCCTTCCTCGCTGGCGAGCTGCGCGATCGGTGTGCCGTTGCGGGCGTAGACGGTGGTCGTGGAGGTGAGGCGCAGGCTCTCGAGCGCCTCGAGGCTGGGCAGGTCGCGCGTCCAGCCACGAATCACGATCGCCGCGGCCACCAGGACACCCAGCAGTCCCGCAAGCAGCGCGATCGAAAGGTAGCGGCGCAGCTTCACGTGCCCAGTTTAACGGGAGATGCTGAGAAGCTCCTCAACCAGCTTGCGGAAGCGGCGGTCCTTGATGGGTAGCTCCACGATGTGGTCGGCCCCGGAAATCTCCATGGTGATTCGCTCGCGCTCGTTCGAGCCGCGCACGATCTGGATCGTGGGGGTGCGCCTGAGGCGTTTGATGCGCTTGATGCGCCAGACGAAGCCGGCCGAGTCCAGCCCTTTTTCGTGCAGCTCATCGAGGACGATGATGCGCGGGGTGTGTTCTTTTAGGTAGTGCAGTCCTTTCAGGAGCGTCGGCTCGGTGTGGGGCGTGAGGCCAAAATCTTCGAAGACCAGCTCCAGGTAGGTCTTCAGGGGAGGGTTGGGGCTGACGATGAGCGCTAATGCGTTGTTGGGTTCCATGTTCATCGCCTAATACGTCGTGCAGCCTGCTCAGGTTCGAGAATAATCCAGCCCTGCAATGAAGCGTGTGAAGGGTGCACCACTCTTTCCACACATCTTAACGCCGCGGCGGGTTCGCGCCTTGTAACTGTAATCGGTCA
>JALSQD010000086.1 GCA_026985615.1 Thermaceae bacterium
GTCTGTCCGGGTTCAGTAACGGGCATGAAAAATGGCTGGGGCGCGTGGATTCGAACCACGACCGGCGGTTCCAAAGACCGCTGTCCTGCCCTTAGACGACGCCCCAAAGCCAAGGCCATCATAGGCAACCCGCTCTGGCGGCGTCAACGCCTGGCGTTTTTCATGGCGTACGGCCCTATAGTGAGCGCATGCCCCGCTGGTTCGCGCCGCTGTTGTTGCTGGTCCAGCTCGCCTGGGCGGCGCTGCCCGGGCCCTACCAGGCCTTCGAGACGGCCCGGGCCGCGGGCGACGTGGCCGCACTCGAGCGCCTGCTCGACGAACCGGGCTACGTACAGATTCTCGCGGCCCGCGAGCTCGCGCGTCGGCCGGAGCTTTCCCCCAGCCGCCGCCTCGAGCTGGCGGAGCGGGCGGCGCGCTTCGAGAACGCCGCGTCCGACTGGCTTTGGGTGGGGCGGCTGCGCGAGGTGCTGGGCGACGCGCCGGGTGCGGCCGAGGCCTACGGCAAGGCGTTGCCCGATCCTGCCGCCGAGGCCGCGCTTGTGCGGCTGGCGCGCGCGGGGGTGCGCGAGGTCTACGCCGCGCTCTACGCTGGCCGCGCCTACAACGCCTTGCTCGCGGTGCTGCCGCCGGAGGAGGTGGCCTGGCGGGCGCGGGCGCTCTACCGGATGGGGCGCTACGAGGAGGCGCTGCCCGCCTACCGCGCCTGGGCGCGGCAGGAGCCGGCGGGGCGGCTGGGGCTGGCCTGGACGCTCTTCGAGCTGGAGCGTTACGCCGAGGCGGTCGAGGCTTTTGCTGCAGTGGGCGGGCCCGAGGGGGCCTACGGCCGCGGTCGGGCGCTCGAGGCGTTGGGAAGGGGCGACGCGGCCGTGCACGCCTACCTGGAGGCACGCACCCCCGAGGCGCTGTGGCGGGCGACGGCGCTGTTGGAGCGTACCGGGCGGACGACTGAGGCGCTGCCGCTCTACCGTGAGCTTGCCCTGGGCGACTCGCGCTACGCCGACGACGCGACGCTGCGGCTGTGGGTGCTTGCGCGCAGGCGTGGCGATGCGGCGCTCGAGCACTGGGCCCACGACCGGCTCGAGGGCGGGCTGGCGGTGCTCGCGGGCAAGGCGGGTCCCGAGCCCCCAGAGCAGGATGACTGCGCGGTTGCGGCGTTGGCGGTGCCTGGGCAGGGGGCGGTCGAGCGGTTGCTGCGCGAGGGGCGCGAGGACTGGGCCGTGAGCGAGGCGCGCTGGTGGATGGAGCGGCTGGATCCCCGGAGGGCCTGGGCAATTGTAGACGTTTTGCAACTGCACGGCCTGTGGGGGCCGTCGTTGCGGCTGGCGCGTGGCGTGCCGGGCCTCCCGCAGCATTGCGACTGGCCTTTGCGCTACCCCCGCGCCTACCCCGAGCAGGTGCGGCGCGCGGCACGCGCCTTCGGGCTCGAGCCCGAGCTCGTCTGGGCGGTGATGCGGGTGGAGTCGCGCTTCGACCCCGAGGCGGTGAGCCCCACCGGCGCCCGGGGGCTGATGCAGTTCACCGCCGTCACCTGGGACGAGGTGGCGCGGCGGCTGGGCGAGGAGGGGGCCGACCCCTTCGACCCCGACGCGGCGGTGCGGTTTGGCGCCTACTACCTGCGCTGGCTGCTCGACGGCTGCGACCGGCAGCTCGTTTGCGCCCTCACCGGTTACAACGGTGGGCCCGGTTACACCCACCGGGCCTTGGCCGAGGTCGGCGGCGACGTGTGGGACTTCATGCGCTTTCAACCGCGCGACGAGCCGCGCGAGTACGTGGAGCGGGTGCTTTGGGCTTACGCCGTCTACCGGGCGCTCTACTACTAGCGCTAACCCACACGCTCGAGGGCGAAGGCGCTGTCCAGCGCGCGGGCGATGAAGCCGCCCCCGAGCAGCCGGTCCCCGGCGTAGAGCGCTACCGACTGGCCGGGTGTGACCGCGAACTGGGGGCGTTTGAAGCGGAGCCGGAAGCGGCTAGATTCAAGCTCGAGCGCCTCCACCCGGGCCCGCTCCGGGCGGGTGCGGTAGCGCACCATCGCCTCGACCTCGTCCGGCAGGTTGGTGGGGTCGAGGAGCAGATTGAGGCCGGTGGCCTCGAGGCCCCACCACTCGACCGCGGCCCGCGGGCCCACAATCACCTCGTTGGTCTCGGGGCGCACCTCGACCACGTAGCGCTCCAGGTGGCTCTTCCATAGCCCCAGCCCGCGGCGCTGGCCCACGGTGTAGAAGCGGGCCCCGGCGTGTTCGCCGATGACCTCGCCGCTCTCCAGGTCCACCAGCGGCCCCGGCTCGCCGGGGATGTGCTCGGCCAAAAAGTCGCGCAGCGAGCCGCGCACGAAGCAGATGTTCTGCGACTCGGGCTTCTGGGCGGTGACGAGGCCGCGCGCCTCGGCCAGCCGGCGCACCTCGTGCTTCTCGAGGTGGCCCACCGGGAAGAGTAGGTGGGGCAGGGTGTCTCGCGGCGTGCCCCAGAGGAAGTAGGTCTGGTCCTTGGCCGCGTCGCCGCCCCGCCACAGCTCGACGCCGGCGGGTCCGTCCACCCGGCGCACGTAGTGGCCGGTGGCCACGTACTCGGCGCCGATCGAGCGGGCGTGCTCGAGCAGGGCGTCGAACTTGACGTCGGTGTTGCACCAGACGCAGGGGTTGGGGGTGCGACCGCTGGCGTAGCCCTCGATGAAGGGGGCGATGATGCGCTCGGCGAAGGTCTCGCGGTAGTTGAGCAGCTCGAAGGGGATGCCCAGCTGGCGCGCCACCCAGCCGGCCTCGAGCGCGGCGGTGGGGGTGCAGCAGCTCGACTCGCTGCTGCAGCTGCTGGCCAGCTCCTCGTCCGACCAGAACTTCATCATCGCCCCTACCACGTCGTAGCCCTGCTCGACGAGCAAAGCGGCGGCGACGGAGGAGTCCACCCCTCCGCTCATAGCGACGAGGACGCGCGGCTTCTTCACGGCAGCGTGCGGACGGGTTCAGGCTACGAGCTCGGTCTCGAGCTCGCGCCCCTCGGCGACCGCGGCCTTGGTGGAGGCGATGGCCACCTCGATCATCTCGTCGTCCGGCTCGCGCACGGTGAGCATCTGGAACTGGAAGCCCAGCCAGCGCAAAAGGCGCGAGATGGGGTCGTCGTGGCTCGAGGAGAAGCGCAGCAGCTCGAAGGCGATGGCCGAGACCAGGGGCAACAGCGCCACCCGGCCCAGCAGCAGCCACCAGACCACGTCGGGGCGGGGCAGGAAGCTGTAGACCACGATGCTGGTGACGATCACGAAGGCGATGAAGGTGGTACCGCAGCGGGGGTGGAAGCGTGGCTGGGCGCGCACGTTTTCCACCGTGAGCTCGAGCCCCTTCTCGTAGGCGGCGATGGCCTTGTGCTCGGCGCCGTGGTACATGAAGTAACGCTGGATGTCGGGGAAGCGCCCGATGAAGAGCAGGTAGCCCACGAGCAGGCTGGCCTTGATGAGCCCGGCGAGGGCGTTGTAGAGCACCGGGTAGGCCACCGCGTCCACGATTTGGCGCGAGATCGCCGCCGGCAGCACGATGAAGAGGGCGACGCCCACCAGGCTGCTGAGCGCGATCGTGCCGTAGAGGGCCCAGCCCGAAAGCTCCCCCTCTTCCTCCTCGCCGGCCAGCTGGGCGCTGCGCGAGAGCGCCCGGTAAGAGACCGAAAGCGCGTCGATCAGGGCCACCACGCCGCGGATGAGCGGCAGTTTCGTCCAGGGGTACTTCTGGTAGAGCGAAGGTTCTTCGTGGCGCTCCACGTGGATCTCCCCGCTGGGGAGCCGGACCGCCAGCGCCCAGGCGTCGGGCGCCTTCATCATTACGCCTTCCATCGCGGCCGAGCCGCCGATCTGCTTCATGGCCCGTATTTTGCCACAGCCGGGTGAGGGTTTGGTGGAGGGGGCGCGTGGTATGCTTCGTGTGCTATGGCGATTCGCGTAAAAACCACCCGCAGGAAGGTGTTCGAACACGACGCCCCGCTGCGCGTCGTGGCCGTTCTGGGCGGCCGTCTCAGCGAGGAGGGGCAGTGGCTGAATTCCGAGCTCGACGGCCTGCTCGAGCGCGTAATCAAGCAAACCCGCTTCAAAGGCGAGTTTGGAGATAGTTTATTCATTCCAACCGAAGCGGGCCAGGTGCTCGTCTTCGGCCTGGGCAAGCGCCGCGGCCACACCCTGGACGACCTGCGCCTCGCCGGTGCCAAGGTGGCCGAGGCGGTGGTGGAGCGCGGGGTACGCGAGGCCGCGGTGGAAAACTTCTTCCTCAAGCGCTTTGGCAAGGTCGAGGCCACCGAGGTCCTGGCCGAGGGGCTCTACCTGGGCGCCTACCGCTTCAACCGCTACAAGAGCGGGGTTCCCGAGCCGCGGGCTCGCTTCGTGATCGCCCAGGGCTTCGGCCCGGCGGCCGAGCGCGCGGGCGTGGTGGCCGGGGGCGTCTTCCTAGCGCGCGACCTCGTCAACGAGCCCCCCAACGTGCTCAACCCGGTCGAGCTGGCGCGCCGCGCCGAGGCGCTGGCGCGCGAGACGGGGCTCGAGGTCAACGTCTTCGGCCCCGCGAAGATCCAGGAGTTAGGCATGGGCGCCTACTGGGCGGTGGCCAAGGGCTCCGACAACGAGCCGCGCTTTATCGAGCTCGTCTACCGTCCCGAGGGCGAGCCGGTGCGCAAGCTGGCCCTGGTGGGCAAGGGGCTTACCTTCGATACCGGCGGCTACTCGCTCAAGCCCACCCCCTCGATGACCACGATGAAGGGCGACATGGGTGGCGCGGCCGCGGTGATCGGGGCGATGAAGGCGATCGCCGCCTTGAAGCCGCCCGTCGAGGTGCGTGCCTACGTGGCTGCGGCCGAGAACATGATTAGCGGCCACGCCTACCGCGTGGACGACGTGCTGAAGGCCATGAACGGCAAGACCATTGAGGTGCTCAACACCGACGCCGAGGGGCGGCTCACCCTGGCCGACGCCCTGGCCTACGCCTCGCAGGCCGAGCCGGACGCCATCGTGGAGCTCTCCACCCTCACCGGCTCCTGCGTGGTCGCGCTGGGCCGGCAGATCGCGGGCCTCTTCGCCGCCGATGAGGCGCTGGGGCGCGCGGTGCAGCGCGCCGCCGAGGCCGCGGGAGAGAAGGTCTGGCCCATGCCAATGGAGCCGGCCTACAAGCGCCTGTTAAAGAGCGAGATCGCCGACATCAAGAACGTGGGCACGCGCGAGGGTGGGGCCATCCAGGCGGCGCTCTTTTTGGCCGAGTTCGCCGACGCGCCCTTCGTGCACCTTGACATTGCCGGACCCGCCTTCGCCCCCAGCGAGGAGGACCACCCCTTCGGGCCCAGCGGCGGCACGGGCTTTGGCGTGCGCACGCTGGTGCGCTGGGTGCTCGACCAGGCGTGAGGGCGGGGTAGCGCGGGGTGATCCGGGTCGTACTGGTGGAGCCACGCGAGCCGCGCAACGTGGGCGCGGCCGCCCGGGCCATGAAGAACTTCGGCCTGGAGGAGCTCGTGCTCGTGCGTCCCGAGCGGCCGATCGACGAGGCGGCCTATCGGCTGGCGACCCGTGGGGCGGCCGACGTGCTCGAGCGCGCCCGCACGGTGGAAACGCTTGACGAGGCCTTAGCCGATGTGGTTTACGTGGTGGCCACGAGCGCGCGGGCGCGCGAGGGCTACGCCGGCGAGGTCTACACCCCCCGCGAGGGCGCGCCCCGGGTGCGCGCCATGGCCCTGGAGGGGCCGGTGGCGCTGATGTTCGGCCGCGAGAACTTTGGCCTCTCCAACGAGGAGATGGACCGGGCGCACGCGATCTGGCGCATTCCCACCGGCGGTTACGCCAGCCTCAACCTGGCCCAGGCGGTGCTGCTCGTGGGTTACGAGGTCTTCCTGGCGCGCGCCGAGCCCCAGCCCGCCGAGCGCCCGCACCCCGCGCCCGCCGAGGCGCTGGAGCGCCTCTTCGCCGATCTGGAGACCTACCTCATCGAGATCCGGTACACCGACGAACACCGCCTCGAGGGGGCGATGCGCGCCTTCCGCCGCATGACCCACCGGGCGATGCTGACGCCGAATGAGATTCAGCGCCTGCGCGGTCTGCTGCGCCAGAGCCGCTGGGCGATCGCGCATGGAGGCGAGGGCCGTGGCCAGTCCTAAGACGCGCCCCGGCGTTTACAGCGAGCTCTACCACCGCATCCGCTGGGCGCGGCGGGTGCTGCCGCCGCTGGTGGGCGCGGTGGTGGTGGCGTTGGAGTGGTGGTTGCACCTGCTGCCGCCCGATCCCTGGCTCTTCTACCTGCAGATGGTCTTCTACGGGGTGGTGGGGCCGCTGGTAATGTGGCTCACGCTCGACTGGGTCTCCGAGGAGGTGCGCGAACGCGCCGAGGCCGAGGCCAAGTTGCTCGAGGCCAACCAGCGCCTGCGGGCGCTGCGCGAGGTGCTGAGCCGCTCGCTTTCGACCGAGAACCTGGAAGAGGTCATTCGCGGGGTGGTCAACGCGCTCGCCGACGTGCTCGAGGCCGACGCCTCGCTCGAGCTCGAGGGCTACCACTGGTCTACGCCCTCGTTCTACACCCGCCGCGGGCTGCCGGTGCGCCGGCTCGAGCTCACCCGCAGCGGGGGGCGGCTCGAGTTGATCCTGCCCGAGAGCGACGACGACCCCGAGTTCCTGGAACTGCTCGCTGCCGAGGTGGACAGCGTGCTCGAGGCGGCCAAGGCGCGCACCCGCGACTTCCTCACCCTCTTCGAGGTGGATGAGGCCCTCAAGGCCGAGGCCAACCTGGAGAAGCTGCTCGCGGGCCTGCTTTCCAAGATCATCGCCTGGGCCCACGCCAAGGCGGGGGTGGTGTACCTGCTCGACGCCGACGGCATCTTCCACCCCTGGGCCGAGGTCAACATGCCCGAGGCGCGCCACTCCTTCGCCCCCACCGGGCTGTGGGAGGAGGCCAAGCGCCAGCCCACCTTCGTCGAGCCCCATCTGTTGGCCATCCCCCTTTACGACAAGGAGCCCGTGGGGGTGCTGGCGCTCAGGGGCAACGCCCGCGCCCTCAAGGAGGAGATGCCCTTCTTGCGCTTGCTCGCCCGTCAGGTGGCCCTGGCGGTGCGCAACGCCCAGGCTTACCTGCGGGCCGAGGAGCTGGCCATCAACGAGGAGCGCAACCGCATCGCCCGGGAGATCCACGACGGCATCGCCCAGGCGCTTGCTTTCATGGCGCTGAAGCTGGACCTCGCTACCCGGCTGCTCGAGCGCGATCCCGAGCGCGCCCGGGCCGAGATCGACACGGTCAAGGAGACGCTGCGGGGCCAGATCCGCGAGGTACGACGCAGCATCTTCGCCCTGCGCCCCATCGACCTCGAGCGTTACGGGCTGCTGCGCTCGATCGAGCGCTACGCCAGCGCCTTCGCCGAGCAGGTGGGGTTGGGCATCGAGCTCGACCTGGCCGACGACGTGAACCTGACTCCAGCCTCGGAGGTCGTCCTCTTTCGCGTGCTTCAGGAGGCGCTCAACAACGTGGCCAAGCACTCGGGCGGCCGCCAGGTGCGCATCCGCCTTGAGGCCGCGGGCGAGAAAGGGGCGCGGCTCGAGATCTGTGACGATGGTGTGGGCTTCGATCCCGAGCGTCCGGTCTCCAATGGGTTGGGCGGTTTTGGCATGGCCCAGATGCGTGAGCGCGTCGAGGCGCGTGGTGGCCGTTTCTGGGTGGAGAGCGCACCGGGCGAGGGGGCCTGCGTCTACGCCGAGCTGCCGTACTGAGGGCTTAGATCACGAATTTCTGGCCTAGCCGCGCCCGCGTCACCTGAGCACCGCGGGCGCGCAGGCGCCGCGCCAGGCTGGCGCGGGCCGGGTCCTCGCCGTGCACCAGCACGATGCGCCGCTCGGCGGCAAGCCAGTCGAGCAGCTCGTCGCGCCCGGCGTGTCCGGAGAAGCCGCCCAG
The DNA here is from genome assembly GCA_026985615.1 of Thermaceae bacterium. Taxonomy (GTDB): domain Bacteria; phylum Deinococcota; class Deinococci; order Deinococcales; family Marinithermaceae; genus Oceanithermus. The sequence continues at coordinate 7,887 of JALSQD010000086.1, forward strand.
CGAGTAGACCTTCGCGCGCACGGCCACCCGATGGCCGTGGATCTCGACCTCGGGCTCGCCCTCGATGATGCGGTGGCCCAGGCCACCGCGGGGCTGGTAGCCCACGAAGACCACGGCATTATTCGGGTTGGGCATGTGGTGGCGCAGGTGGTGTAGGATGCGTCCACCCGAGAGCATGCCGCTGCCGGCGATGATGATGGCCGGCCCCTCGAGCTCGTTGAGCCGTTTCGACTCGTCCACGCTCTGGGTGTAGCGCAGCTTCTGCGGCGCGAAGGGGTCGAGGCCGCGGCGGTAGAGCGACTGTACCTCGAGGCTGAAGGCGTCCTGGATCTCGCGGTAGATCTCGCTGATGCGGGTGGTGAGGGGCGAGTCCACGAAGACCGGCACGACGGGGATGCGGCGCTCGGCCTCGAAGCGGCGGATGTAGAAGAGGATCTCCTGGGCGCGCTCAAGTGCGAAGGAGGGGATGATCACCTTCCCCCCGCCGTCGAGGGTGCGTCCCAACACCTCGGCGAACTCGACCAGGGTTTCCTGGAAGGGCCGGTGCGGCCGGTCGCCGTAGGTGGACTCGCTCAGGGTCAGGTCGGCCACGCGCGGGTAGTCGGGGTCGGGCAGGGTTTCCTTGCGCCGGTTGCCGAGGTCGCCCGAGAAGACGAGCGTGCGCCCCTCCGCCTGAACCTCCACGAAGGCGCTGCCGGGCAGGTGGCCGGCGTTCTTGAGCGTGACCCGGAAGGGGCCGATCTTGCGCGAGCTGTAGTAGGGCATCGGCTTGCTTCGTTCTACGAAGGCGCGCAGGTCGGCCTCGCTCCACAGCGGCTCCTTGGCGGGCAGCCCCTTGCGGCGGGTGCGCTTGGCGTCTTCCTTCATGAGCTTGAGCGCGTCCTCCAGGATGGGGCGCGCCAGCTTGAGGGTGGGGGCGGTGGCGTAGACTCGGCCGGTGTAGCCCTCGCGGTAGAGTAGCGGGATCCGGCCGCTGTGGTCGAGGTGGGCGTGGCTGAGGATCACTGCGTCCACCTCGTGTGGTTCAAAGCCCAGCGGTTTGCGGTTGTCGGCGCGCGGCTCCCCTTGGTAGAGGCCGCAGTCGAGCAGGAGGCGGAACCCCTGGTGTTCGAGCAGGTGACAGCTCCCGGTCACGGTGCCGCAGGCGCCCCAGGTGGTGAGTTCCATACCTCAAGTTTAGGCGCGCCATCCTGAGCTGCGTTACGGTGGAATGTCCTGCAAAACGGTAAAGTGTCGAACCATGAGCGACGTCTCGCTTACCGCCAGCGTCTGCCCCCACGACACCGCAAAGAACCTGACCACCTGGATCGAGTTCTTTCTGGTATTGGGACAGACGGTGGGGCTCGAGATCGGATACCTGCACGTGGCCGATTTTCCCGAGTTCTATGAGCGTTTCGGCGAAGTCCAGCTCGTCTACGCCAATCCGCTGGACGCGTTGCACCTTGAGGACGAGCGCGGCTTCTTGCCGCTCGCCACGACCGATCGTTACGACGAGGTCATTTTCATGGTGCGCAAGGGCGTGGCTCGGGCTCTCGCTGATTTTGCGGACCGTCCGCTGGCCATGGTGGAGGGTCAGTTCGCCACCCTCCTAGGTTGCACGCTCTTGCAGGAGCGGGGCGTGCAGGTGGGGCCTCTGCGCCCCTACCCGAGCTGGGGTGAAGCACTCGCCGCGTTGCGCCAGGGCGAGGTCGAACACGCACTGCTCTACAAAGGCTTCTTCGAGCAGCTTGGCGAGCTCTCGCTCGAGGGGGTGGAGGTGGTCGAGGTCTCCGACGCGCGGCGTTTTGGTCATGTCCTCATGCTCCACCCGGATTATGCCGCCCACCGTGCGGCCCTCCTTAAGGCGCTCGCGCGTCTGCCAGACCACCCCCTCGGCGCAATGGTGCTGGCCGACCTGCGCATCGGCAGCTGGCGTGAGGTGGCCTCTACCGAGCCGTTGCGCGGCCTGTTGAGGCGTTAAGTTTATTTATATGTTAATTTATAACTTAATTATTTGTAACGTAACTTTTTGAACAATACGGTCAAATTGACTAACCCGGGCGATCTGCACGCCTTGCAGGATTGCTGACACGTTTCTGACCGGCGGTCGGTAGACTGAGGTCGTATGGCTCGGGTGTTGATCGTCGAGGACGAACCCGCCCTTCGCTTCAGCCTCGAACGCGTCCTGCGCCGTGCCGGCTTCGAGGTGGCGGGCGCTGCGAGCGCGGCCGAGGGTTGGGAGCGGTTGGAGGGGGCCGACGTGCTGGTTCTCGACTGGATGCTGCCCGACGAGGACGGCCTGCGTTTTCTGGCGCGGCTCCGGCGCACGCCGCGGTACGAGGCGCTCCCGGTGCTAATGTTGACCGCCCGGGCGAGCGAGCGCGACCGGGTGGAGGGGCTACTTGGCGGAGCCGACGACTACCTCACCAAGCCCTTTTCGAGCGCTGAGCTGGCGGCGCGGCTCACCGCGTTGCTGCGGCGCAGCCGCGCGCCCGAGCGCATCGAGCGCGGGCCGCTGCGCATCGAGCTGGCTGCGGCTCGGGTCTTCCTGGAGGGCGCGGAGGTGGCGCTTACCCGGCGCGAGTTCGACCTGCTGGCCTTCTTGGCGGCTCACCCCGGGCGGGTCTACTCCCGCGAGGAGCTTTTAGAGCGCGTTTGGGGCGCGGACTTCCTGGGCACCCTGCGCACGGTGGATCAGCACGTGGCCCAGTTGCGCGAGAAGCTGGGGTCGGGCTGGATCGAGACCGTGCGCGGCCGCGGTTACCGCTTTGTGGAGGCGCCGTGAGCCGCTGGCGCGAGGCCTGGGAGGCGAGCCAGCAGGGGTTGGTGCTGCTGGAAGACGGGCGGGTGCGCTACCTCAACCCAGCAGCGGCGCGGCTGCTCGACGTGCGTCGCGAGGGGGCCGAGGGGCGGCCGGCGGCCTACGTGCTGCGCCACCACCGTCTACTAGAGCTCGCGCGCGGCAGCGGCGAGGCCACGCTGGCGCTGGGCGGGCGCGTGCTGCGCGTGCGGGCCACAGGTGGCGCGGTCTTTCTCGACGACGCGACCGAGGCCGAGCGCACCCGGGCCGAGCTGGAGCAGGAGCGGCGGATGTTGGCTCACGAGTTCCGCACGCCGGTGGCAGGGCTCGCAGGGCTCTTGGAGGTGTTGCGCGATGAGCTCGAGGGGCCCGAGCGCGAGCGGGTGCTGGCGCTCATGGCCGACGAGGTGGCCCGACTCTTGCGGCTGGTCCAGGGCCAAGGGACGGCGGGGGCCGAGGCCTGGTCGCCGGAGGAGCTGCGGCCGCGGTTGGCGCGACTGCTGCCGGGCGCCGGAGCGGTCCTTTGGCAGGTGGCGCACCGCACCACCGCCGACCGCGACCGGGTCTACCAGGTGCTTGTCAATCTGGTGGAAAACGCGCTCCACTACGGCGCGCCGCCTGTGATGGTGCGCACCCGCAGGCTCGAGGATGGCAGGCTGGCGCTCGAGGTGGTTGACGCCGGCGGTCCACTCGCCGACTACGAGCGGCTCTTCGAGCCCGGTAGCCGCGGGGTCCACGCCGCTGGCACGCGCGGCAGCGGCCTGGGGCTCGCGCTGGTGCGGCGGATTGCCCGGGGTTGGGGTGGGGAAGCCTACGGTGTCAGACTGGAGGAGGGCAACGCCTTTGGTGTGACGCTGCCCGAAGAGGAGGGGGAGGCTGATGCGTGAAGCGTTGGAGCGGGACCTGACCCGCATCACCGAGAGGTTTCTTGAGATGGTGAGTCTGGTGCGCGAGCAGCTGCAGCTGGCCACCGCTGGTCTGGTCGAGCAGGATGTCGCCCGGGCCGAGGAGGTGGTACGCCTCGACGAGAAGGTGGACGCACTGGACCTGGAGATCGAAAACGAGGTGCTGGCCGCCATTGCCCGGCACCAGCCGGTGGCGGGCGACCTGCGTTTTTTGGCGACGGTGCTCAAGGCGCTCACCAACCTGGAGCGTGCTGGTGACTACGCCGCCCATGTGGCTGAGGATGCCCTGGCGCTCGCGGGTGAGCCGCCGCTGAAGAAGTATATCGTCCTCGGCGAGATGGCCGAACGCATCGAGACGATGTTCAACCTGCTCGCCAAGGCGATCGCCGAGCGCGACCTGAGCGCGGCCGAACGGGTGCTCAAGATCGACGACGACGTGGACGATCTTTACGAGCAGATCGTGCGCGAGCTGCTCACCTACATGCTCGAAGACCCGCGCACCCTCTCCAAGGCACTCACCCTGATGCGCGTGGCCCGCAGCTACGAGCGCCTCGGCGACCACCTGGAGAACATTGCCGAGCGCGTTTTCTTCTGGTTGACGGGACGGCTCGAAGGGGCGGCGGACGCGGGCTGACCCAGGCCTGACAAAAGCCCTTCATCCTGTGGGTGGAGGTAGATGCGTATGAAGAAACCCGTCCTAGTGGTTCTCGCACTCACCCTCGGCATGGCCCTGGCCCAGAGCGTGAGCCTCAACGGTGCCGGCGCCACCTTCCCGTATCCGCTCTACGCCAAGTACTTCGACGCCTACCAGAAGCTCACCGGGGTGCGCGTCAACTACCAGTCCATCGGCTCCGGCGGTGGCATCCGCCAGCTCTTCGCCCAGACGGTCCACTTCGGGGCTAGCGATGCGCCGCTATCTGACGAGAAGATCGCCGAGTTCGAACAGAAGTTTGGCACCCAGGTGATCCACGTACCCACTGCCCTCGGTGCGGTCGTGCCCAGCTATAACCTGCCCGGCGTGACCCAGCCCCTCAACTTCTCGGGCCCGGTGCTGGCCGACATCTTCCTCGGCAAGATCAAGAAGTGGAACGACCCTGCCCTCGCCGAGCTCAACCCTGGCGTGAAGCTTCCCGCCCTGCCCATCACCGTAGTTCACCGCTCCGACGGTTCGGGGACCACCTACATCTGGACCGAGTACCTGGCCAAGGTTTCCCCCGAGTGGAAGGCCAAGGTGGGCGTGGGCAAGAGCGTTAGCTGGCCCACAGGCCTCGGGGGCAAGGGCAATGAGGGTGTGGCCGGGCTGGTGCGCCAGGTCCCGGGCGCCATCGGCTACAACGAGCTGATCTATGCGCTACAGAACAAGATCGCCTACGGTGCGGTGCAGAACCGTGCGGGCAAGTTCGTTCTCGCCGATCTGGCGTCGGTGCGGGCGGCGGCCGAGCTGAAGGACTTCCCGGCCGACACCCGGGTATCGATCACCGACACCCCCGCCCCCGAAGGCTACCCCATCGCCAGCTTCACCTGGATCCTAGTTTACCGCGACCTTGACAAGGATAAGGCGGTAAAATCGCGAGCAGAGGCTGAGGCGCTGGCCAGGCTGCTTGACTGGGTTATCCACGATGGCCAGCGGTATAACGAGGCCTTGCACTATGCGGCGCTGCCTGAGGTTGCGGTGAAGGTGAGCGAGGCCAACCTTGCCGGCCTGCGCTACCACAACGAGCCGCTGAACCAGAAGTAAACCGTGCTTTTGACGGACCGCGAGGCTGTTGCCTCGCGGTCCGGGACACCTTCCGGGGGATGGCGTGCGCGAGAGGCTCTACGGAAAGCTGGGCGACCGCATCTTTATCGCGGCGCTGGTAACGCTTGGCGGCGCGGTCATGTTCATCGCCGCCCTCATGGCCTGGGAGTTGTGGTCGGGCGGCGCCAAGGCGTTTCGCACCTTTGGGTTTTGGGGCTTCGTCTTCGGACGCGAGTGGAACGTGATCACCGGCCAGTTCGGCGCCTGGCCTTTTTTGGTGGGCACGGTCATCACCAGCGCGGTCGCGCTGGCGCTGGCCTTTTTACCTTCACTGGCGGCGGCGATCGCCATAGCCGAGTACGCCCCCCGCTGGCTGGGTGAGGTCATTGCCTACCTGGTGGACCTGCTGGCGGCGCTACCCAGCGTGGTCTACGGGTTGTGGGGCATCTTCGTGCTGGTGCCCTTGGTGCGCGACCGCGTCGAGCAGCCGCTTTTTCTTTGGAGCGCCGAGCACGCTCCGGCGCTGATGGGGCTGCTGGGCCCTCCCACCGGCATCGGTATGCTCTCGGCGGTGCTGGTGCTGGCGCTGATGATCGTGCCCTACGCCTCTTCGCTGGCGCGCGACGCCATCCGGCTGGTGCCCCGTGAGCAGCGCGAGGCCATGTACGCCTTGGGCGCGACGCGCTGGGAGGTGGTGCGCCGGGTGGTGCTGCCCTATGCTCGCGGCGGCATCTTCGCCGGTGTCATTCTAGCGCTGGCGCGCGCTTTGGGTGAGACCATGGCCGTGACCATGCTCATCGGCAACGGTCATCAGCTTCCCTACAGCGTTTTCGGACCGGCCGCCACCATGGCCAGCGTGATCGCCAACGAGTTCACCGAGGCCGAGGGCGGGTTGCAGCTCGCCAGTTTGCTGGCGGTGGGCTTCTTGCTCTTCCTGCTCTCGCTCGTGGTCAACTTCGCCGCCGACTGGATCTTGCGGCGGATGAGTGTAGGGGAGGGGCACGAGTGAACCTGCGCCGCCGCTACTTGCGTGACCGGCTAATGGTCGGCCTGGTCTATCTGGGTACCTCAGTGGTATTGCTACCGCTTCTCCTTATCATTGGCTACGTCTTCGTCAAGGGTGTTGGGGCGCTCAACTGGGACTTCTTCACCAAGCCCCCCGCACCTCCGGGTGAGGGGGGCGGGGGCATGCTGCCGGCGATCGTTGGCACCTTCATCATCGACTTGATGGCGCTGGCCATGGGCGGTCTGCTGGGTCTCGGCGGCGGGGTGCTGATGGCCGAGTACCCCGAGCATCCTTTGAACCGCCCCTTGCGGATGGTCGCCAACGTGCTTGGCGGCATACCCGCAATCCTGATGGGCCTTTTTGCCTTCGTGGTCGTGGTGTTGCCGATGGGTGGCTTTTCAGCCTTCTCGGGTTCGGTGGCGCTCGCCATCCTGATGATTCCCATTATCATGCGCTCGACCGAGGAGGTGCTCAAGCTGCTGCCCTGGGAGCTGCGCGAGGCGGGGCTGGCTTTGGGACTCCCGCGCTGGCGGGTGACGTTGAGCCTGATCCTTCCGGCGGCCAAGGGCGGCATCGTCACCGGCCTGCTGCTGGCGCTGGCGCGGGCCGCGGGCGAGGCGGCGCCGCTGCTCTTTACCGCCTTCGGCAACCAGTTTCTCTCGTTTGACCCGCTGGGACCGATGGACAGCCTGCCGCTTAAGATCTACGTCTACGCCATCTCGCCTTATGAGGATTGGATCCAGCAGGCCTGGGGTGCGGCGTTACTGCTCGCGCTCATGCTAATGCTTACGAACTTTATTGCACGCCGGGCGATGCGGCGTCGGTAGGAGGAAGGTGTGGAGACCTTACGCATGGAAACCCGCGACCTGACCGTCTATTACGGCAAAAAGGCCGGCGTGCGCGGCGTCAGCCTGCCCATCTACGACCGCAAGATCACCGCCTTGATCGGGCCTTCGGGTTGCGGCAAGACCACCTACCTGCGCGCGCTCAACCGCATGCACGACCTCAACCCCATCGTGCGCATCGAGGGGCAGGTGCTCCTCGATGGCGAGGGCGTTTACGCCTCCGGGATGGACCCGGTGGTCATCCGCCGGCGGGTGGGGATGGTTTTCCAGCGACCCACGCCCTTCCCGACGATGAGCATCTTCGAGAACGTGGTCGCCGGCCTCAAACTGGTGGGTGTGCGCGATCGCGACCGCCTAATGGGGGTGGCTGAGCGCTCGCTCAAGGCCGCGGCCTTGTGGGACGAGGTCAAGGACCGGCTGCACGAGCCGGCGGTGGGACTTTCGGGCGGGCAGCAGCAGCGCATCTCGATCGCCCGGGCGCTGGCGGTGGAGCCCGAGGTGTTGCTGATGGACGAGCCCACCAGCGCCCTCGACCCCATCTCCACCCAGGCCATCGAGGACCTGCTCGCGCGCCTCAAGGAGCAGGTCACGATCGTAATCGTGACCCACAACATGCAGCAGGCCGCGCGCGTTTCCGACTACACCGCCTTCTTCCTGAACGGCGACATGATCGAGTTCGGCCCTACCGAAAAGATTTTCACCAACCCGGCCGACGAGCGGACCGAGGCCTACATTACCGGACGGTTCGGCTGATGACCGAGGTGCACCTGATTCGCCACGCTCGCGCTCAGCCGCAGCACAAGGGGCTGCCCGACGAGGAACGGCGGCTGACCCCGGTCGGCTTCGCCCAGGCGGAGCGGTTGCGGGTGGCGCTCGAGCGCCTGGGGGTGCGCTACGAGGTGATCTGGTCCAGCCCGGTGCTGCGGGCCCGCCAGACCGCCGAGGTGCTGGCGCCCCTGGCCGGGGCGGTGATCGAGGAATCGGCGCTGGCTTCGGGTTGGGATGCGGAGCTGCTGGCGCGCCTGCGCGTCCGCGGGCGGGCGGTGGCGGTGGTGGCCCACGAGCCCGACCTGAGCGCGGCGGCTGCTGCCCTGCTGGGCGGCGAGCCCGATGCGTACCCTTTCAAGAAGAGCAGCCTCTTCGCCGTTCGCTGGGGCAGGCGGCCGCAGCTGCGTTACGTGCTCACCCCGGGTCTGCTCAAGCGCTTACTCGGTGCGGACGACCAGCCGCCGGCCGAAGGCGCGCGCGAATAGCGGCGCGTCCTTCTGGGCCTCCCAAGCTTCCACCCAGGCGTTTTCGGGGCCGCGCAGCCTGAGGGTGACGGCCCCCTCGCCCACCTCCACCCCTAGCTCGGTGACCCGGCCGCTGCGGGCGCGCTCGAGGTGTTCGGCCAGGCGCAGCATCGTCGCCAGCTGGACGAGCCGCTCGTCGCCCTCTGCGCCGAGCAAGGACGCGTAGGCGCCTGCGCGCGGCTTTCCCTTGCGGTGGTAGCGCACCAGCAGGGCAAGCATGGCCTGTTCGGCGTGGCTCCAGCCGGCAAGGGTGTGGTGCTCGACCAGGTAGGCGCCGTGCTTATGATGGTCGTAGAAGTCCACCGCCAGGCCGATGTCGTGGAGCCGTGCGGCCGCGTCCAGCAGGCGGGCGTCCTCCGGGCCCAGGCGGTGCAGCGGCGCGAGGCCCTCGAAGAGGCGGCGGGCCAGCTGTCGTACACTCTGGACATGGAGTCGCGGTGTGGGAAAGCGGGCCTCGAGGCTGGCGAGGTGCAGCTCTCGCACGTCCTCGGGCAGGTGGGGCGCGGGCAGAAAGTGGCGGAAGAAGGCCCCCTCGCGCACGCCGAAGCCCGAGATCCACAGCGACTCGCGGCCGCTTTCTTCGAGCAGCGTGAGGTAGACCAGCGCTCCGGCGAGGATGACGTCGGCCCGGTCGGCGGAGAGGCCGGGCACGCGCCGGCGCTGGGCGACGGTGAGCCCTTGCAGCCGCCCCACCAGCTCGGCCAGGTCGCTTGTGGCGAGGCGGTAACCGTGGAGCTGCTCCAGCGGGTAGCGCCGGTGACGCTGTACCGCCCGCGCCAGGTTACGCACCGTGCCGCCCATGGCCATGAGGGGTGCGCCGTCTGCGGCCATCGCCGCGATCGCTTCGGCCAGCTCGGCGCGGGCGAAGCGGCGCAGCGCCCTGAGCTCGCGGGTCCTCGGTGGGTCGTGGGCGAAGAAGCGTTCGGTCAGCCGCACCGCCCCCAGCGGGTAGGCCCGTCCTTCCCGCCAGCGGCGCGCGCGCATCCGGCTCACCTGGGCGCTGCCGCCACCCAGGTCCATGACCCAGGCCTCCTCCAGGTTGAAGCCCCCGGCCACGGCCAGGGTGCCGTAGACCGCCTCTTCCTCGCCCGAGAGCACGCGCAGGGGTACGCCCAGCAACCGGGCCGGCTCGAGCAGTTCGGCCTGGTTCTCGGCCGAGCGAACCGCGCTGGTGGCGAAGGCGTCAAGGCGCTCGAGCCTAGTGGCGGTGGCGTAATCCTTGACCGCCGCCAGGAAGGCCAGCGCCCGCTGCAGCGCCGCAGGGGTAAGGCGGCCGCTGGTGGAAAGGCCCTCGCCCAGACGCACGGGCTCGCGCATCTCGTCGACGAGCCGGTAGTGCCGTCCGGGCTCGTAGGCGTAGACCACCAGCCGGGCGGTTCCCGAACCCACGTCCATGATCCCCACGCGTTCCACGCCTCAGCCTACCGCGGCCGGGGAGGGCGTCGTGCGGCTTAGCCGCGAGCGCTCCTGGTTTCGTTTCAACCGCCGGGTGCTGGCGACGGCGCAACGGCCCGACGTGCCCTTGCTCGAGCGCCTGCGTTACCTGGGGATCTTCGCAGCCAACACCGACGAGTTCTTTTCGGCGCGTATCTATCGGCTCTTTCAGGAGGCGCGCGCCGCCCACAGGCTGCCGCGCGGTTACCGCGAGCTTCTGGGCGAGGTGCAGCAGGCCTCGGCCGAGGCGGTCCGTCTCTTTGCCGAACTGCGCTCCGAGCTGGCCCGTGCGGGGGTGCGGTTGTTGCGGCCCAAAGAGTTGAGCGCCACCGAGCAGCGCTACTTCGGCGCCTACCTGGCCGAGGTGGTGGCGCCCGAGACCGACCTGCTCGACGCGGCCGCGATCGGCGACCTTTCCTCGCAGGCGCTCTACTTTGCCGCGGGCCGGCGCAACCTGCGCTATCTGCTGCGCCAGCCCGCGCGTCGCCGCTTCCTCGAGGTACCGGGTCGGCCGGGCGCGTTCGTGCGCCTGGGTGAGCTGATCCGCTGGCGCAGCGACCTCTTCTTGCCACGGCCGATGCCGATGTACGAGTTGCGGCTCACCCGCATTGCCCAGCTGGAGGCCGAGCGGCTCGACTGGGAGGAACTGCCGTTGGCGCTGGAAGGCCGGCTCGACGGCCACCCCAGTCGCCTGGAGGTGGAGCAGGGCTTTCCCTGGCGGGCGGCGATCGCACGCAGTCTCGAGCTTCGCGACGAGGAGGTCTTCGAGCTGCCGGCGCCGCTGGACTTGCGGGCACTCTTCGAGCTGGCCGATCTCGAGCGGCCCGACCTGCGCTGGCCGCCGCTGCGCCTGCGCCGGCGTCGGGATTTCGCCGCCGCGCCCCTGGACTACCTGCGCGAGCGCGACCTGCTCCTCTACCACCCGCTCGACGACTACGGGCAGTTGGTGGCCTTCGTCCAAGCGGCCGCGCGCGATGCCGGGGTGGCGCGCATCGCTGCCACGCTCTACCGGGTGGGGGAGCACAACCCCATCATGGAGGCGCTCATGGAGGCGGCGGAGCGGGGCAAGCGGGTGGAGGTGCTGCTCGAAGGGCGGGCTCGCTTCGACGAGCTGGTCAACTTCTACTGGCGCCTCCAGCTGGAGGGGCGGGGGGTGCGCGTCCTCGACTACCCGCGCGGTAAGAAGGTGCACGCCAAGCTCCTTCTGGCCGAGGGGCCCCGAGGGCGCTGGCTGCACCTGGGCACCGGCAACTACAATCCTGCTAACGCCCGCGTCTACACCGACCTCTCGTACCTCACCACCCGCCCCGAGCTCACCGCCGACGCCGCGAACTTCTTTGCCGCGCTGGCGCAGGGGCGCGAGCCCGAGCCGGCCCGGCTCTGGTCGGGGCCGCGGGCGCGCGAGGGGTTGCTCGAGCGCATCCGCGCCGCCGCGCGGGCCCGGGGAGAGGTCATCGTCAAGGTCAACCACCTCACCGACGTGCGCCTGTTACGGGCGCTCGAGCGCGCGGCCGACGCGGGCGCGCGGGTGCGCCTAATCGTGCGCTCCACCCTTACCCGCAACCACCCGCGTTTCCAGGCGGTGAGTCTGGTGGGGCGTTTTCTCGAGCATGCACGGGTGGCCGCCTTCAAGACCGGGGCGGGCTGGGAGGTTTGGGCCTCGAGCGCCGACTGGATGGAGCGCAACTTCGACCGGAGGCTCGAGCTCTTCTTTCCCGTGCAGGGAGAACGCGACCGTGCCCGGGTATTGCGCGGGCTGCGGCGGCAGCTGGCCGACGACGTCAACGCCTTCGTGCTGCTTCCGGATGGCTGCGACCGCCCGCGCTGGGGCGGACGGCGCGACGCCCAGGCGCTGGGGTTGTAAACCTCGTGGGGCAGGGCTGTTAGGATCGTAGGGATGCGCGGAGCCCATATCCTGGCCGTGCTGGCCGCGACCCTGGCCGCCGTGGGCCTGGCTCTGGACTGGGTCGGGGGGCCGGCGCTGGCCGTGCTCGCCGTCTTCGTCCTCGGCATCGCCTGGGGCCGGGCCGCAGCGCTGGTCGCGACTGTGGTCCTCGTCGCTCTACCCGTGCTCGCCGGCGCGGTGGGCTCGCTGGCCGTGTGGGCCCTCTGCGCCCTGGCCCTGCTGTTGGCGGCGGGCATGGGCCTGGAGATCGGCGAGCGACTGCGTAAGATCGAGCTGCGTCAGCGGCGCCTGCGCAGCAACATGCGGGCCGTAATGCGGGCGGCGCAACGGGCCACGCGCTTCCAGGACCCAGAAGAACTGATCGCACGGGTGCCGCGGCTCTTCGAGCAGGGGCCGGCGCGGGCCACCTGCGTGATCGAGTTCGTGGGCGACGAGATCCAGGTGGTGAGCGGTGCTTGCAACCCGGTGCCCTGGAAGGAGGTCGTGCGCGAGGCGCTCCACGAGGAGCAGCCCGTCTACCAGGAGGAGGGGCCGGACCGCGCGGTTCTGGTGGTGCCGATGTGCGGCGGGCGCCTTTTCGTGCTGGAGGCGGCGGGTCCGCTCGACGAGGACGAGCGGGGTCTGGTGAACGCCTTCGTCGGCGTGGTCTGCCTGGTGCGCCAGAAGCTCGTCGAGAGCCGCGAGGCCGAGCAGTTCAGCCGCTTGATGACCGCGCTTGCTTCCAGCCACAGCCTCATGGAGGCTTCCGAAAAGGTCATCCAGCTGCTGATTCCCATTCTTGGGGCCAGCTCGGGTATCGTCGCGATCTTCCGTCAGGGGCGCTTCGAGCTACTGGCGATGGCGGGAAAGATTCCGCCCGAAGAGGAGGCGCTCTTGCTTTCCGGGCTTCCGGCGGGGTGGGGGGCGATCTGGCGCAGCTACATCCAGCGTTCCCCGCTCTTCATCGAGGACTACGGCCGTTTCGACCTGCGCGTCGAGGAGGTCTACCAGGCCGGGATCCGCTCGCTCGTCTTCGTGCCCGTCTCGGGGGAGCGCCGCGCCCGCATCGTGTTGGTGATGCAGGACGAGCGGGTGCGCACCTGGTCGGAAGAGGACCGCAACGTGCTGGCGCTGGTGGCCCGGGGGCTGGGCCTGATGGCCGAGCAGTTCCTGGTGCGCGAGCGCATGGACGCGCTCTTGCGGCTCGAGCGCGAGGTGCTGGGCTCCTTCATCGATGAGGCCTACGAGACGTTGATGCGCTACGCGGTGCGGCTGGTGCCCGGGGCCGAGGCCGGCAGCCTGCTCGTGCGCGCCGACGACAGCCGCTTCGTCTACGCCGCAGCCCTCGGCTACGACCTGGAGAGCTTGCGCAAGGTTGCCTTCTCGCTCGAAGACGTGCGCGACACCTGGTACAACACCGGCGAGGAGAAATGGGCTCAGGGCGAGCCCCGCATCATCTCCACGATGGAGCAGGACATCGCCACGATGAGCTACAAGACCGCGCCCGTTGAGGTGATTGACCAGGCCGGGCGCGTGCGCGAGATCAAAGCCAACCTCTGCCTGCCCATCGTCTACCAGGGCGAAGTGCTGGCGGTGATGAACCTCGACTCCTTTTCCGACCCTGAGGCCTTTGACGACGAATCGGTCGAGGCAACGCGCATCTTCGCTCAGCAGACCGCTCTTTTGCTGCACGAGCAACATTACCGCAAGCTGCTCGAGCGCGCGGCCCACACCGATCCGCTCACCGGTCTGCCCAACCGCCGCGCCTTCGACGAGGACTTCGGCTCCCTGTGGAAGAGCGCCCAGCGCTACGGTTACCCGCTGGCCCTGCTCGTGATGGACCTTAGCGGCTTCAAGCAGATCAACGACCGCTTCGGCCACGCCGCCGGCGACCAAGTGCTGCAGGAGGTGGCGAAGATCCTGAGCACCCACACCCGCAACGGCGACCGCGTCTATCGCTGGGGGGGCGACGAGTTCGCCGTCTTGCTTCCGCACACCGCGCTCGCCGGCGCGGTGCGGGCGGCGCGCCGCTTCGCGGCCGCCATCGAGCGGGTCTGCTTGGAAGATCACTGCGTGCACGCCAGCATCGGGGCGGCTTCGTTCCCGGAGGACGCGCAGAAGCCCGAAGAGTTGCTCAAGCTGGCCGACTCGCGGATGTACCAGGCCAAGGCGGCGGGGCTCATGGTGGAGCCGCGCGAGTAGGCTAACCGCGGTCTTCTACCTGGACGAGCCGCCCGTCGCGCAGGTGGAGCACCCGTGCGGCGCGCGCGGCCACCTGCAGGTCGTGGGTCACCAGCACCAGCCGGCGCTCGCCGGCGGCGTGTTCCAAAAGAAGGTCGAGCACTTTGGCCCCGGCGGCGCTGTCGAGGTTGCCGGTGGGTTCGTCGGCAAAGAGGACCGCCGGTTCCAGCGCCAGGGCGCGAGCGATGGCCACCCGCTGCTGCTCGCCGCCGGAGAGCTGGTTGGGGCGGTGGTCGGCGCGGCCGGCGAGCCCCACCCGCTCCAGCAGCTCCCGCGCTCGCCGGTTGCGTTCGGCGCGGGCCACGCCCGCCAACAGCAGCGGAAAGGCCACGTTCTCGAGCGCAGTGAGCGTGGGCAGCAGGTTCCAGCTTTGGAAGACGAAGCCCGCGTTCTTGAGGCGCACGCTGGCGCGCTCGTCCTCGCCCAGGTCGTCTATGCGCATCCCGGCCAGCTCGACCGTGCCGGCGGTGGGCCGGTCGAAGCCGGCCAGCAGGTTGAGCAGCGTGGTCTTGCCGGAGCCGCTGGGCCCCACCACCGCGGTCACGCCCGGCGGGAAGTCGTAGCTAAAGTCGTCGAGCGCGGTAATCTCCACCTCGCCCTGGCGGTAGCGCTTGGTCAGCCCCTCGGCCCGAAGCATCAGATCCTCCCCAGGGCCTCGGTCACGGGGATGCGGCTGGCGTTGCGCGCCGGCAGCAGCCCGGCGACGAGGCCCAGCACCAGCGCCACCCCCATCGAGAAGAGCGCCAGCCGCGGCGTGACCGCCGAGAGCGCGAGCCCCACCGCCTGCTGGGTGTAGGTGTTGATCAGCGCCGAGCCGGCCACGCCGGCGATCACCCCGGCCACGCCACCGGCGAGCGCCAGGAAGAGGGCCTCGGAAAGGACCAGGCCAAAGATGAAGCGCCGGCGGGCGCCGATCGCGCGCATTACCCCGAACTCGCGGGTGCGTTCGTAAACGCTCATCATCACGGTGTTGGCCACCAGCAGGCCGCCCACCACCAGCGCCACCAGGCTGATGCCGAAGCGGATCAGGTCGCCGATGCGCAGCGCCCGCTCGGCGAACTTGAGGGCCTCGGTGGTGCTCTGGGCGTCGATGCCGGGGATGGCCGCCTCCAGCTTCCGGGCCACCTCCTCCACGTCGGCGGTGGGGTCGAGTTGGAGCAGGAAGACGCCGTAGTTCTTGGTGCCGAGCACCTCCTGCAGCGTCTTCATGGGCACGAAGATGAAGCTGTCGACCATGCTGCCCGCGGGCTCGAGCACCCCCACCACCGGCACGGTCACCTCGCGGCTGAGGCGCAGCGGCTTGCCCAGCGTCAGGTGGTTGAGCTCGGCCTTCTTCGCCCCCACCACCGCGCCGTCGGGGTGCGGGTCGATGCGCCCCGCGGCCGCCTTGGCCGGAGGGTAGAAGTCGCGCGGGTCCGCACCCTCGGGCAGGCCGTAGAAGAGGAAGCTGGTGGCCGGGTCGAAGCCGCCGCGAAACATCACCACCGCGGGGATGATTCTCTGGATGCCCAGTGCGGGCGCGAGCGCCTCGATCTGCCCCAGCATCTCCGGCGGCAGCTCGGGCAGCGGCGGGCTGAAGGCGTCGGTACCCTGGGCCACGACCCGGATCTGGGGCCCCATGTTGCCCATCTCGGCCGCCAGCGCCTGCCGTAGCCCCTCGCCGAACGAGAGGAAGAGCACCATCGAGGCTGTGGCCACGGCGATGCCCAGCCAGGTGAAGAGGCTGCGGGTGAGCCGCGCGGTGAGGTTGCGCCAGACCAGGACGAGGAGTTCCACGCTTGCGAGTCTAGCTCCGCAGCGGGTGAATAAAAGTAGAGCGCGGTATAATCCCGCTTGATGACGACCGCCGAGATTCGCGAAAAATACCTGCGTTTCTTCGAGGAGAAGGGGCATTTGCGCCTGCCCTCGTTCAGCCTCATTCCCGAGGACGACCCGACCCTGCTCTTCACCGTGGCCGGCATGGCCCCGCTCAAGCCCTACTTCATGGGCGCCAAGCCGGTCTTCCCCGGGCATGAGGGCGAGCACCCGCGGGTGGCCACCTGCCAGAAGTGCCTGCGCGTGGGCGACATTGAGAACGTCGGCCGCACCGCCCGCCACAACACCTTTTTCGAGATGCTGGGCAACTTCTCCTTTGGCGACTACTTCAAGAAAGAGGCCATCACCTGGGCCTGGGAGTTCGTAACCGACCCCAGGTGGCTGGGGCTCGATCCCAAACGCCTCTACGTGACCGTCTACAAGGACGACGACGAGGCCTACCGGATCTGGCGGGACGAGGTGGGGGTGCCCGAGGAGCGGATCAGCCGCTGGGACGAAGACGAGAACTTCTGGCCGGCGAACGCCATCAGCCAGGGTCCCAACGGCCCCTGCGGCCCCTGCAGCGAGATCTTTTACGATCGCGGCCCCGGCTTCGGAAGCCCCGACGAGACCGGGCCCAACACCGGCTCGGGCGACCGCTTCGTGGAGATCTGGAACCTGGTCTTCACCCAGTACAACCGCTCGGGGCCGATTCCGGGCGAGGGCATCCTCGAGCCCCTGCCGCAGAAGAACATCGACACCGGCATGGGCCTCTACCGGGTGGCGGCGATCCTGCAGGACGTGGAGGACTTTTACGCCACCGACACCTTCAAACCCCTCATCGACCGGGTGGCCGAGCGCTCGGGCGTGCCCTACAGGGGTGCGGTGAGCGTGAGCCACCGCGTCATCGCCGACCACGTGCGCGCGGTGACCGCGGCCCTCGCCGACGGCGCCACCTTCTCCAACACCGGGCGCGGTTACGTGATCCGTCGCCTCCTGCGCCGCGCGGTGCGTCACGGCTATCTGCTGGGCATCAAGGAGCCCTTCCTACACGAACTGGCGCCGCTGGTGGCCGAGCTGCTGGGCGACTTCTACCCCGAGATGCGCGAGCAGCTCGCGAGCGTGCAGACGGCCATCCGCGCCGAGGAGGCGCGCTTCCTCGAGACCCTCGAGCAGGGCATCCGTAGGCTCGAGTCGCTGTTGGCCAGCCTCAAGGAGGGCGACGTGCTCTCGGGGGAGGAGGCCTTCCGGCTGCATGACACCTACGGCTTCCCCCTCGACCTCACCGAGGAGATCGCCGCCGAGCGCGGCGTCAAGGTGGACCGCGAGGGCTTCGAGCGGGCGATGAAGGAACAGGTGGAGCGCGCCCGCTTCGCCAGCGCCTTCTCGGGCGACGTCTTCGCCGCGTCGGCTCCGGCGCTCGAGCGCGTCTTCGAAGACCACGGCGCCACCGAGTTCACCGGCTACGAGCGGCTCGAGGACGAGGGCAAGGTGCTCCTCATCCTCCAGGGCGAGGCGGAGCTCGACAAGCTCGAGACCGGCCAGGGCGGCCAGGTCGTTCTCGACCGCACCCCCTTCTACGCCGAGGGCGGCGGCCAGGTGGGCGACTCGGGCTACCTCGAGTGGCCCGGCGGCCGCGCCCGCGTGACCACCACCAAGAAGAGCAAGCACGGCCTGCACCTGCACCAGGTCGAGGTCGAGGAGGGCGCGCTCGAGGTGGGCACGCCGGTGCGGGCGGTGGTGGACCCCGAGCGCCGCTGCACCGAGAAGAACCACACCGCCACCCACCTGCTGCACGCCGCCTTGCGGGCGGTGCTTGGTCCGCACGTGCGTCAGGCGGGCAGTCTGGTCGCGCCCGACCGGCTGCGCTTCGACTTCACCCACGCCGCTCCCCTCAGCGCCGAAGAGGTGCGCAAGGTCGAGCTGCTGGTCAACCGCTGGATCCAGGCCGACTTCCCGGTGAGCTGGACCTTCATGCCCCTGGAGGAGGCCAAGAAGGCCGGGGCGATGGCGCTGTTCGGCGAGAAGTACGGCGAGACCGTGCGCGTCGTCCGGGTGGAGGGCAGTCCCGACACCAGCGGCATCCTCGAAGACGAGGTGCGCTCGATGGAGCTTTGCGGCGGTTGCCACGTGCGCCGCACCGGCGAGATCGGTTACTTCGTAATCGTCAGCGAGGAGGCAGTCTCCGCCGGGGTGCGCCGCATCGAGGCCCTTACCGGCGAGGCAGCGGTGCGCCACGTGCGCGGCCTCATCGACAGCGGCAACGAGCTGGCGCGCGAGCTGGGCACCTCGATGGAGGGCCTGGCCGAGCGGGTGCGCAGGTTGCTGCAGGAGATCAAGGCCCTCAAGCGCGAGAACGAGCGTCTGGCGACCGACCTCGCCCGCGCCCAGCTGGGCGGCGGCAGCGCAGCGGTGCGCGAGGCGGGCGGCTGGCGCTACGTGGCGGTCGAGTTTTCCGGCCTCGACGTGCCGGCGCTGCGGCAGGTGGCCGACGAGCTGCTCGAGAAGCACGGGGTGGACCTCGTCGTGGTGGGCGCCGGTGGCATGCTCATCGTTAAGGTCAGCCCCGAGGCGGTGGAGCGGGGTCTCGCCGCGGGCAAGGTGATCCGCGCCCTGGCCGAACGCTCTGGCGGCCGCGGCGGCGGCAAGCCCCACCTGGCTCAGGGCGGCGGCTTCGACCTCGATCGCGCCTTTGCGGCGTTGCCCGAGGTGCTCGAGGGCTAGCGGCGCGCAGCCAGCGAAAACCGCCCGGCGTCGCCGGGCGGTTTTCGGGAAAGGAGGTGGTGCGCTTTTGCGCGAATATCAGGAGCGGCCGGTGTGGGGGATCCGTGCTCCGTAACCTTACGGTAGCCGCCCCAAAAGCGTGAGGGTACCCTCAAATGAGGGTATAAGCGGCTTTTGCTAGCATGGAGGGCGTGAAGGTCCTGGGGCTTGACGTGGGCGAGGTGCGCATCGGCGTGGCCGTGGCCGAAGAGGGCCGGTCCTTCGCCTTCGGGAGGGGCTGGATCGTGCGCGGCGATCTCGCGTCCGACGTGGCCCGGGTGCGCGAACTGGCCGAACGGGAGGGGGCGGCGCGGGTGGTCGTCGGGCTGCCCCGGCGTACCGGGGGCGAGGAGGGCGCGCAGGCGAAGAAGGTGCGCCGCTTCGCCCGCGAGCTGGAAGCGGCGGGGCTCGAGGTCCGCTTCGTGGACGAGCGCTTTACCACCCACCTGGCCGTTCAGCGGCTGGCCCACCTGCCCCGTAAGAAGCGTCAGGAAAAGGGCCGGCGCGACGAGGCCGCCGCGGTGGCCATCCTGGAGACCTACCTCGAGGGGGGCGCGTGAGCGAGGGCAAGTCGGCGCCTTTGCCGCCCGCGCCGCGCCCGCGCCGCCGCTGGTGGGTGGCTGCGCTGCTGGCCGCGTTGCTCTTCCTGGCCGCCCTGGCCGGTTGGATCGCCTGGCTGCTCGGCCCCACCGGAACAAGCGCGATCGTGGAGATTCCCGAGGGCGCGGGAGCGCAGACCGTGGGCCGCATCCTAGAGGAGAACGGCCTGGTCCGCTCCGGGCGCGCCTTCGCCCTCTACGCCCGCGCCCGGGGTCTGGCGGGCCGACTGCAAAGCGGTTACTACAAGCTAACGGGCGAGGGTGCGGCCGCCCTGCTGGAAGACCTTACCGGCGCGGGCGAGCAGGTGCTCGTGCGTCTGGTCTTCCCCGAGGGGTGGCGCGCGGTGGACTACGCCCGGCGGCTTTCCGCCGCCGGCTTCGACGGCGAGGGGTTCTTGGAGATCGTCGACCACCCCCCGGCCGAGTGGACGCCCGCCTACGTCGAGGGGCCGACGCTTGAGGGCTACCTCTTTCCCGACACCTACGACCTGCCCAAGGGGGCGGACCCGGCGGTGATCGTCACGGTGATGCTGCGCCGCTTCGACCGCGAGGTCACCCCCGAGCGCGTGGAGGCGGCGAAGGCGCTGGGCCTGAGCGTGCACGGCTGGGTCACGCTCGCTTCGATCGTCCAGGCGGAGGCGGGGGGCGCCGAGGAGATGCCCGCGATCGCCGGGGTCTTCCTCAACCGACTCGAGGCGGGCATGCCATTGCAGTCGGACCCCACCGTGGCCTACGCTCTGGGCAAGAAACTGCCCGAGCTCGACCGCTACGCCGGCGACTTCGAGGTGGACTCGCCCTACAACACCTACCGCTACCCCGGCCTGCCGCCGGGGCCGATCGACAACCCAGGTCTCGACGCCCTGCTGGCCGTCCTCCACCCCGTGCGCACCGGAGAGAATGGCCTGCCTTACTTCTACTTCTTCCACGCAGACGGGCAACTCTACCTCAGCAGCACCTTCAACGAGCACCTGCGCAAGCTCAACCTGCACTACTACTGAGCGTGTTCCACCAGCAGCACTGGTAGCCCTCCGGGGGCGGCGTAGACCGCCAGGCGGCCCCATGGTAGCGCCCGCGCGGAAACGGGCGCGAGGTCGAACTCCCGCAGACGCTCAACCTCGGCGGCGGCGTCGCGCACGCGCAGGGCCAGCATGGCCGGCGTTTCCAGCTCGGGGGTGAAGGCGAGGACGACCCCGCCGTCCTGCCCATCGGCAAGCTCGGCCCACATGGTGTCTTCGTCGGAGAAGCGTTCGCGCAGCTCGAGGTGGCGTTCGTACCACGACAGGCTGCTGGGCAGGTCCACCACCGGATAGACCGGCCCCAGCACCTCGACCTGGCCCCGGCTCGTGGCGGAGCGGGGAGGCGGTGCGTAGTGCAGGGGGTTGCCCTCCAGGTCCTCGCGCGGGCCCAGGCCGGAGAGCACCGCGACCAGCCGCGGCGGCCCCTCCGCCCCCTGGAGCTCGAGCTCGGGCCCGCGCGCGGGTACGAGCCGCGCCCTGGGTTCTTCCAGCTCGCAGAGGGCGAAGCCGAGCACCTGAAAGAAGCCGAGGTCGGCTTCCAGCTCGGGGGTGGTGAGGTGCAGCGTGTGGAGCCCCATGCGCCCTCCCATCATAGACGGAAGCGGGCGTCCGACGGAC
The DNA here is from genome assembly GCA_026985615.1 of Thermaceae bacterium. GTDB lineage: Bacteria > Deinococcota > Deinococci > Deinococcales > Marinithermaceae > Oceanithermus. The sequence goes on from JALSQD010000086.1 coordinate 28,802, forward strand.
GCCCGCACGATCGTGGCTTCGAGCCTCAGGCCATCGCCGGCTGGCGGCGCAGCTTGGCCTTCTGGGAGAAGTAAACCGCGATGATGAGGATCGCCGCGAAGACCGCGTAGGCGATGTCGGGGTTGGTGTCGATCAGGTGCACGCCCAGGTTGTTGCGCAGGTAATCGGGCAGGTTGGCCAGCCAGTCGATGCCGATGGCGTGCAGCATCTTCTGGGTGGTGAAGAGGAAGAAGGAGGCGAGCAGCAGCCCGATGCGCTCCGGCCAGTTCATGCGCGTGAGCCACCAGCCCTGCGTTCCGGCGACGAAGAGCAGCATCGCGATGAGCGCGGTGATCACGACGTAGACGGTATAGGCCCAGTGCCCTTCGGGGTTGATGAGCAGCAGCGCGGGCTTGAAGAAGAAGATGAAGGGGAGGATGGCCGTGCGCATGTCGTAGATGAAGCCCTGCACGCCGGTCTTGATCGGGTCGCTGCGGGCGATGGCGGCGGCGGCGTAGGCCGCGAGGCCCACGGGCGGGGTGTCGTCGGCGAGGATGCCGAAGTAGAAGACGAAGAGGTGGATGGCCACCAGCGGCACGTCGAAGTTGGCCTTGGCCGCCAGGTTGGCGATGACCGGCGCGATGAGCGAGGCCATTACGATGTAGTTCGCGGTCGTGGGCAGGCCCATACCCAGCACCAGACTGGCGATGGCCGAGATGATGAGGACGAGCATGATGTTGCCGCCCGACATGGCCTCCACGATGTCCGCCAGGCCGAAGCCGAGGCCGGTCATGGTCACGATGCCCACGATGATGCCCGCGGCGGCGGTTGCGACCGCGATCGAGGTCATGTTGCGCGCGCCCGCCTCGAAGCCCTGCACGATGTCGATGAAGCCGTTCTTGAGGCCCAGAACGATGCCGCTTCCGAGTCCGCCCTCAACGGCATGGCCGTTTCGCAGTGCCAGGACGATCTCCTGGGCGGCGAAGACCGCCAGCGCAATGAGCACCGCCACCTGGAACTCCATGTTGAAGTACTGTTTGAAGAAGAGCATCAGCCCAAGGGGAATGACGTAGTCCACGAAGGTGCCCTTGCGTCCGCGGATGGCGACCGAGATCCGCTGCATGACGATCATGCCGATCATCATGAACATGGCGTTGAGGGCCGAACGCTCGGGCGTGTGCCGCAGGCCGATGAGCTCGTACATCAGCCAGCCCACGGGTATGAGGTACTGCGCGCCCGAGAAGAAGGTGGGCCAGAAGGGCGGCAGCTCGCTTTTGGGCAGCCCCTTGAGTCCGAGCTTGAGGGCCTCGAGGTGCACCACATAGAAGAGGCCGATGTACGAGAGCACCGCGGGTACGGCCGCGTAGATGATCAGTTGGTAATAGGGCAGGTCGAGGAACTCGGCCATGATGAAGGCGGCCGCGCCCATGACGGGCGGCATGAGCTGGCCGTTGGTGGACGAGCCCACCTCGGTGGCGCCGGCCTTCTCGGGCGGGTAGCCCACCTTCTTCATCAGCGGGATGGTGAAGGTCCCGGTGGTGACCACGTTGGCGATGGAGGACCCGGAGATGATGCCGGTGAGCATGCTGCCCACCACGGCCGCCTTGGCCGGACCGCCGCGGTAGGTCCCCAGCGCCGAGTAGGCGAGGTCCACGAAGTACTTACCGGCCCCCGCCTTGTCGAGCAGGGCGCCGAAGAGCACGAAGAGGAAGACGAAGCGCGACGACACCTGGATGGGCGTGCCCCAGATGCCCTCGGTGGTCAGGTAGAGCTGCTCGACGATGCGCTTCCACGGGTAGCCCGAGTGGAGGTAGATGATGTCGGGCAGCTCGACCGGGATGATCCCCTTGGGTCCGGTGACCGCGTAGAGGATGAGCGCGCCCGAGATGACGAGCAGCGCCACGCCGACCACGCGGATGGTGGCCAGGAAGAGGGCCGCGAGCGCGATCGTGCCCATGATGATGTCGGTGGTGTTGGCCACGCCGCCGCGCTGGAGTACGATGCCCTCGAAGTCGTAGACGATGTAGAGCGCCCCAGCGAGGCCGAAGGCGAGGAGTATCCAGTCGATCCAGGGCACGCGGTCGCGCGGGGCCCGTCTGGGGGTCGCGTACCAGATGGCCACCCCGGCGATCAGCGTGAGGAGCGCGATCCACGCGAAGTAGCGCCCCTGGGTGTAGATGTTGAGCACCACGCCCAGGGTGAGCACGATGACCGCGGCGTCGCGTGGAGGGTTCTTGGAGGGATAGGCCAGGAAGGCGAGGGCAAAGGCGAAGGCCAGGTGCGTCGAGCCCAGGATGAGGATGTCGAGGTTGCCTAGCCAGGTGGCCCACACCTGGAAGGCGCTCCAGGCCACGGCGATCAGGAAGATCAGCCATTTCTGCCACGGCGCGCGGGGATCACGAGCCCCGTACTCGACCTCCTGCATCAACTCGACGGCCTTGTCGAGGTCTCCGGTGTCGCCGGTGGGCGTGGGATTGGAGTGGATATCGGACTCTTCGGGTTTCATAGGTCACCTCTCTACGGGGCGTACTCGCGTTCGCCTTATGTGATCCCAGTATACAAATAAGCCCCGGCCTTTCGGCCGGGGCAGGGTCGCTACGCAGGGATTAGTCGATCGGCTTCGCAGCGTCGGGGATGGCGATCCCTTCTTCCTCGAAGAACTTGGCCGCACCCTTATGCAGCGGGATGGGCATACCATCGAGCGCCTTGTCCACGGAGAAGTTCTGGGCAATCACGGGCTTGATGGCCTTGAACTGGTCCACCTTGTCCTTGAAGATCAGCTTGGCGATTTGGTAGACCACGTTGGCGTCCAGGTCGGCGGAGGCGGCCAGGGTGGCCTTCACCGCGACGGTCTGGAAGGGCTTGTCCTGGCCCTTGTACGAGCCCGCGGGGATGATGACCTCGGCGTAGAAGGGGTACTTCTTCTTGAGGTAGTCGATCTTGGCGAACTCGATGGGCAGGAAGACGATGTCGGTGGTCAGCGCCGCCTGGGCGATGGCCGCCGAGCCCACGCCGGCGGTGTAGAACATGGCGTCGATGCGGCCGTCCTGGAGGAGCTGAGCGGCCTGCTTGGGCTTACCGCGCACCGCGGTGCCGAGGTCGTCGAAGGTCAGGCCGTAGGCCTCGAGCACCTGCTTGGCGTTCTGCTCCACGCCCGAGCCGATGTCGCCCACGTACACCTTCTTGCCCTTGAAGTCGGCGATCGAGGTGATGCCCGAGTCCTTACGGGCGAAGACGTGCACGGGCTCGGGGTAGATGGTGGCCATGCCGCGCAGCTTGTCGGCGGGCTTGCCGATGAACTTCTCGACGACGATGCCGTTGAAGGCGTAGTAGGCGATGTCGTTCTGGATCATCGTCATCTGCAGGTCGCCGGTCTGGATCGCGCCGGCGTTGTAGACCGAGCCACCGGTGGAGATGGCGTTGGCCTTCACGTCGGGCAGGTTTTCGTTGATAATCTTCGCGATGCCGACGGCGGTGGGGTAGTAGGTCCCGGTGGTGCCGCCGGATCCGATGGTAATAAACGTCTTGGCCGACGCACCCATGGCCAGGGCCAGACCCAGCACTGCAGCGAGAATCAGTTTGCTTTTCTTCATGCGCTTACCTCCCTTGGCGATGTTCGATGGCATTGCCACTATCTACTTTAGCGTGCGAGGATGAGACGGTCAATTCATCGGTGTGGCTCCGACGAAGATGAACGGAGCCTACCCCTATATAGAGGCGCGTGGAGGGGCAAAAACCGGTACCGGGTATAAATATGCGGCCCCCGCCTCCCGCCCCTTTTAATTTTCAGACGGTTGTGCCAGATTATGGGTTAGTCGAAAGGACCTCCTGAGGAGGGCGCTATGAACCGACAGCGAATCATCGACGCAATCGACCTGGCCCATCGGATCGTCCGGCAGCATCTGAACGTGCAGCCGGGCGAAAATGTTTTGATCGTCGCCGACCCCGAGACCGAGATGGAGATCTACCTCGCGCTCGCGGGGGCGGTGCAGGCGGTGGGGGCGGAGTTCACCGTCTCGCTCATGCCCACGCGCGGGCGCGACCGGGCCACCTACCTCACCCAGCCGATCGAGTACGCCCTCGACGCCAGCGACGTGCTCATCGGTGTGACTAAGGCCTCGGGCGCGCCCACCTATGCCCGCAAGGTGGCCCAGCTGCTCAGCCAGAAGAAGATCCGTGCGCTCTCGATGGTGATGCGCGAGCTCGACAACTACCTCAAGGGCGCGGCCACCGCAGACTACGAGGAGCTGGAGGAGCTCGGGCAGCGGGTGGCCAAGCTTTGGGCCCAGGCGGACGAGATTCGCATCGAGACCAAGCGGGGCACCGACTTCCGTGCCGGCGTGACCAAGGAGCCGGTGATGGGGCAACCGGTGATCGTCGAGTGCGGCTTGGCGCGCGAGCCGGGGCGCGAGGCGGCCTTTTCCGACGGGGAGGTCTCGCAGCGCCCGCTGGCGGGTACGGCCCGGGGCAAGCTCGTCATCGACGGCCCGGTGGCGGGGATGCGCGGCCTCGATCCCTTCGAGCTCGAGGTGGAGGGGGGCGAGATCGTGCGGCTAGCCGGAGGCGGCAATCGCACCCGCCAGCTAACCTCGGTCTTCGAGCGCCTGCCGTGCGCCAAGCACATCGCCGAGATCGGGCTCGGGCTCAACCCCGAGGCACTCCACAACGGCGACTTCGAGGAAGAGAAGAAGGCCCAGGGCAACGTGCACGTGGCCATCGGCGACGACATCTTCTACGGCGGCAGCCACGGCTGCGACATCCACTGGGACATGATCCTCTACGACGCCACGGTGTGGCTCGATGACTTCCCGCTCTTCAAGGAAGGTCGGTTGCAGCTCAAGGAAGTGCTCGAGACCACGGCGTGACGCGGACGCGCGGAAAGGGGGCGCCATGGGCGCACTCGATGGCTTGATTGTTCTGGACCTCTCGCGCATCCTCGCGGGGCCCTACGCTACGCAGATGCTCGCCGACCTTGGTGCCGAGGTGTGGAAGGTGGAGTCGCCCTGGGGCGACGACACCCGGCGCTGGGGTCCGCCCTTCCGGGAGGGGGAGAGCGCTTACTTCCTCTCGACCAACCGGGGCAAGAAGAGCCTCGCGGTCAACCTCAAGGACCCGCGCGGACAGCAGATCGTACGTCGGCTGGCCGAGCGTGCGGACGTGCTGGTGGAGAACTTCAAGGTCGGCGACCTGGCCCGTTACGGGCTCGACTACCCTAGCCTGGCCGAGGTCAACCCCCGCCTCGTCTACGCCTCGATTACTGGTTTCGGCCAGACGGGGCCGCGCGCGGCGGAGCCCGGGTACGACGCTGCCCTCCAGGGGATGACCGGCATCATGAGCGTGACCGGCGATCCGGATGGGCCGCCGATGAAGGTGGGCGTCGCCTGGATCGACGTGCTCACTGGGCTGACCGCGGCGGTGGGCATCCTTGCTGCTTTGCGCGAGCGCGACGTGAGCGGGCGCGGGCAGCACCTGGATCTGGCGCTCTTCGACGTGGGCGTGGCCGCGATGGTCAACCAGGCCCAGGCCTACCTGATGACCGGGGTCGCGCCGCAGCGCATGGGCAATGCTCACCCCCAGATCGTGCCCTACCAGGCCTTCGAGGCCAGCGACAAGTGGTTCATCCTGGCGGTGGGCAATGACACCCAGTACCGGCGGCTCACCGAGGCGATAGGGCGGCCCGACCTTTGGGAGGACGCGCGCTACCAGACCAATGCCGGCCGGGTGGAACACCGTGGCCAGCTCGTGGCCGAGCTGGTGCGGGTGTTCAGGACCCGCAGCCGGGCCGAGTGGTTGGAGCTGTTGCGCGGTGCGGGCGTGCCGGTGACCCCGGTGAACGACGTGGGCGAGGCGTTGGCCGACCCTCAGGCCGAGGCGCGGGGGCTGTTGTGGGAGGTGGCGCATCCCAAGCTGGGCCCGACGCCGCTTCTGGCGAGCCCCCTGCAGCACATGGACCGGACCCCGGCCGCGTCCGCCGGGCCCCCGCCATTGCTGGGGCAGCACACCCGCGAGGTGCTCACCGGCGCACTGGGGATGGATGAAGACGAGGTGCGCGCCCTGGCCGAAGAGGGCGTGCTCGTGCTGGGTGGAACGGGCTAGGGTTCAGTCTGCTTTGGGCACCGCGCGGGCGAGCGCTTCGCCCGGGCTCGTGCCCTCGCCCCGCTCGGCGGCGGTCTCGCGTTCGAGCCAGACGCTGTAACCTTCTTCCTCGCGCCCGAAGAGCGCGCCGCGCCAGCCCGAGCCCAGCACGGCCTCGAGCGCCTCACCCAGACTCGCCGCGGGCAGGCCCGCGGCCTCCAGCGACGCGGCCGCTTCGGGCGGCCAGTCGGCCACGAACCCCTGCTGCGCCAGGAGGCGGCCGTAGGCGGGGTCGCGGTCCTCCATCGTGCCCCCGGCGGCGAAGTAGCGCTCGAGCACGAAGAGCCAGTCGCCGCGCCGGCTCGCCGGCGCCATCGCGGCGTAGGCGGCGTCGAGATCCGCGGGCGCGTAGGGGTGGTAGCGGTCTACGTGCACCACCAGCGCCTCGGGCAAGCGCGGGCGCAGGGGCGGGTCCTCGGCGGGCACGCCCACGGCGAGGCCGCTCACGGGCACCACGCCGGGGGGAAGCTCGAGCAGCTGGGCGACCTCGCGCGGGTGGTTGAGGAGACCGCCGATCCAGCAGATACCGTAGCCGAGCGCCTCGGCGGCCGCCGCCAGCTGGGCGCCGGCGAGGGTGGCATCGACCAGCGCGAAGTGGAGGCCGGTGCGGGGCCAGCGGGCCATCTCCTTGCCGCGGTGGGCGAGCAGCCGCTCCAGGCGGTAGACGTCGGCCAGGGGAACGAAGAACTCCGCGGCGTCGGTGACCTGCGCCTGCCCACCGGCCAGGCGCGCCAGCTCGCGGCGCAGCTCGGGGTCGGTTACGCGCAGGATCGAGTAGAGCTGGGCGTTGGCGTCGGTGGGAGCGCGCCGGGCGGCTTCGAGCAGGCGCTCGAGGTCGCCTGCGTGCAAGGGCTCGGGCTCGAAGCGGCGAATGGTGCGGCGCTGCGTCAGGGAGTGCAAGGGGTCCATGCCTCTAGCCTAGCGTGCCCCCCGGCGCGGGTCACAAGCCCCTAACCGCGAAAAATTTCCTGTCGGTATAATCCGTTAGGTTAACGTTCGTACGCAGGGGGTGTACATGGCAATCAACATCGCAGTACCGAAGGAGGAAGCCCCGGGCGAGCGCCGGGTCGCCCTCGTACCCGAGGTCGCCGGCAAGCTCATCCGCCAGGGGCACGCCGTTACGGTCGAGCGTGGCGCGGGCGAGGGCGCTCACTACCTCGACGAAGCCTATGAAAAGGTCGGCACCAAACTGGAGGACAGCAGAAGCGACCTCCTAAGCGGCGCCAACGTCGTTCTCAAGGTTCAACCACCGACCGAAGAAGAGATCGCCGCGATGCCCGAAGGGGCCGTGGTAATCGGCTTCATGTACCCGCACCGCAACCCCGAGCGGGTCGCGGCGATGCGCGACAAGAAGCTCACCGTCTTCGCCATGGAGCTGGTGCCGCGCATCACCCGCGCCCAGGCCATGGACGCGCTCAGCAGCCAGGCCACCGTGGCCGGCTACAAGGCGGCCCTGATTGCCGCCGACACCATCGACCGCTTCCTGCCCATGCTTACCACCGCCGCCGGGACGATCCGTCCCGCGCAGGTGCTGGTGCTGGGCGCGGGTGTGGCGGGTCTGCAGGCCATCGCCACCGCCAAGCGTCTGGGCGCGGTCGTGAGCGCCTACGACGTGCGCCGCGCTGCCGGCGAGCAGGTGAAGAGCCTCGGGGCCAAGTTCCTGGAGCTCGAGATCGACGCCGAGGCCGAGGGCGGCTACGCTCGCGAGCTCACCGAGGAAGAGAAGGCCAAGGAGCGCGAGATGGTCGAGCAGGCCATCGTCGCCGCCGACATCGTGATCACCACCGCCAACATCCCCGGCCGCCGCGCGCCCATCCTGGTGACCAGGGACATGGTCGAGCGCATGAAGCCAGGCTCGGTGATCGTGGACCTGGCCGCCGAGTCGGGCGGCAACTGCGAGGTCACCAAGCCGGGCGAGACGGTAGAGGTGGGCAACGTGCGCGTGGTGGGGCCCTTGAACCTGCCGAGCGCGCTGGCGGTGCACGCCTCGGAGATGTACGCCAAGAACCTGCAAAACTTCCTCGAGCTCATCCTGACCGAGGAGGGCAAGATCGAGCTTGACTGGGACGACGAGATCCTGGCGGGGAGCGTGCTCGTCCACGATGGCGAGATCAAGCACGCCCCCACGCGTGAACTCGTGGAAGGAGGCGCGGCATGATCGACGGCACCTGGGCAGCCCTCTACATCTTCATGCTCGCGGCGTTCACGGGGTACGAGGTGATCAGCCGCGTTCCCGTGGTGCTGCACACCCCGCTGATGTCGGGGTCGAACTTCATCCACGGCATCGTGCTCGTGGGCGCGATGGTGGTGCTCGGGCACGCAAATACCACCCCCGAGCTGGTCATCGGCTTCATCGGCGTGCTGCTGGCGGCGGCCAACGCGGCGGGTGGCTACGCGGTCACCGAACGGATGCTCGAGATGTTCGAGCGGAAACCGAAGGAGGGCTAGGCCATGGAGACCTTCATTCAGCTTGTTTACTTCATCACGGCCTTCCTTTTCATCCTCGGCCTCAAGCAGATGAGCCACCCGGCCACCGCCAAGCGCGGCATCGTCTGGGCGGGCTATGCCATGCTGGCAGCGGTGATCGTCACCTTCGCCTGGCCGGGGCTCGAGAACTACTTCTTGATCCTGGTGGGCATCCTCATCGGTGGCGGCGTGGCCTGGGTCATCGCCAAGAAGGTGGCCATGACCGACATGCCCCAGATGGTGGCGGTCTACAACGGCATGGGTGGCGGCGCCGCGGGTGCGATCGCCGCGGTCGAGTTGCTGCGCCACAGCGCCGGTCAGGGCGAGATGACCACCGGCCTGCTGGTGCTGGCGCTTATGGGCGGCCTAATCGGCGCGGTCTCGTTCAGCGGCTCGATGGTGGCCTTCGCCAAGCTGCAGGGGCTGGTCAACGCTCGCGCGGTCACATTCCCTTACCAGCAGCCCATTAACATGACCGTGCTGGGCCTTTCGGTGCTTCTAGCCATCGCTTACCTCTTTGGCGCTCAGGGCACCACGGTGGTGCTGTGGTTCTTCCTGCTGGCCCTGCTCTTCGGCGTGCTCATGACCATCCCCATCGGCGGCGGCGACATGCCGGTGGTGATCTCGCTCTACAACGCCTTCACCGGTTTGGCCGTCGGCTTCGAGGGCTTTGCCATCGGAAACCCGGCGATGATCATCGCCGGTACGGTGGTGGGCGCGGCCGGTACCCTGCTCACCATCCTAATGGCCAAGGCGATGAACCGTTCACTGGCCAACGTGCTCTTCGGCGCCTTTGGCGCGGTGGAGCAGGAGGGCGGCGAAATCAAGGGCAGCCTCAAACCCATGGACCCCGAGGACGCGGCCAGCGTGATGGCCTTCGCCAACAAGGTGATCATCGTGCCCGGTTATGGCATGGCCGTGGCCCAGGCGCAGCAGAAGGTCAAGGAGCTCATGGAGGAGCTCGAGAAGCGCGGGGTCGAGGTCAAGTTCGCCATCCACCCCGTGGCCGGTCGCATGCCCGGGCACATGAACGTGCTGCTGGCGGAGGTCGGCATCCCCTATGAGAAGCTCTACGACCTCGAGGAAATCAACCCCGAGTTCGAGACCGCCGACGTGGCGCTGGTGATCGGCGCCAACGACGTGGTCAACCCCGCCGCGCGGCGCGAGGGCAGCCCGCTATACGGCATGCCCATTCTCGACGTGGACAAGGCCAAGCAGGTCTTCGTGCTCAAGCGCGGCCGCGGTAAGGGCTTCGCCGGCATTGAAAACGAGCTCTTCTACGCCGACAACACCAACATGGTCTACGGCGACGCCTCCGATACCCTGGGCAAGATGGTCCAGGCGCTCAAGAACCTCTAGGCGCAGCCTCCGGACGACCGGCCCGCCCTTCGGGGCGGGCCTTTTGGTGGCAGAATGGAGGCATGAGCCTAAGTCTGCGCGACCGCATCCATGCCGTACTTGAACAGTTGAAGAGCGACGGGCTGTACATCACCCCGCCCGTGCTCGAAGCTCCGCAGGAGCCCGTGACCCGGGTGAACGGCCGCGAGGTTGTCAACCTGGCCTCGAACAACTACCTGGGCTTCGCCAACCACCCGCACCTCAAGGCGCGTGCCCGAGAGTTCTTGGAAGTCTGGGGCGCGGGCAGCGGGGCGGTGCGCACGATCGCCGGCACCTTCACCTACCACGAGGAGTTCGAGCGCCTGCTGGCGGAGTTCAAGGGCACCGAGAGCGCGCTCGTGCTGCAGTCGGGCTTCACCGCCAACCAGGGGGTGCTGGGGGCGCTGCTGCAGCCGGGCGACCTCGTCTTCTCCGACGAGCTCAACCATGCCTCGATCATCGATGGCCTGCGCCTCACCAAGGCGACCCGTCACGTCTTCCGCCACGCCGACACAGCGCACTTGGAGGAGCTGTTGCGGGCTCACGACAGCGACGGGCTGAAGCTGATCGTGACCGACGGGGTCTTCTCGATGGACGGCGACGTGGCCCCGCTCGACCGCATCGTGCCCCTGGCCGAGCGCTACGGCGCGCTCGTCTACGTGGACGACGCCCACGGCTCGGGGGTGCTGGGCGAGCTGGGGCGGGGCACCGTGCACCACTTTGGCTTCCACGAGAATCCCAATGTCATCCAGGTGGCCACGCTTTCGAAAGCGTGGGCGGTGGTGGGTGGCTACGCCGCCGGGGCACGCGAGCTGCGCGAGCTGCTCATCAACCGGGCGCGGCCCTACCTCTTCTCGACCTCGCATCCGCCCGCGGTGGTGGGGGCACTGGTGGGGGCGCTCGAGCTCATCCAGCGCGAACCCGAGCGCATCGAGCGGCTGTGGGACAACACCCGCTACTTCAAGGAGGAGCTGGCCGGTCTCGGCTACGACACCATGGGCAGCCAGACCCCCATCACCCCGGTCCTCTTTGGCGAGGCGCCCGCGGCCTTCGAGGCGAGCCGGTTGCTCCTGGAGCGGGGCATTTTCGCCGTGGGCATCGGCTTCCCCACCGTGCCGCGGGGCAAGGCGCGTATCCGCAACATCGTCACCGCTGCCCACACCCGCGAGCAGCTCGACCGCGCGCTCGAGGCCTACGCCGCGGTGGGGCGGGAGCTGGGCGTGATCGCCTGAGGGTAGTGGCCCGCAGAGTAGAATAAAGAATATTTCGTAGGGCAGTCGAACCGCAGGGCAAGACCGGGGAGGGCATGGACTGTAAGGGGTTAACCGCAGGGAGGATCACGTTCCTCGAGCGTGTGAGCTCGGCGTCGCTCGAGCAGTTGCGTCGCAGGCTGGTCATCTCGGTGCTCTTCCTGGGTGCGGTGGCGAGCCTGGTGGCCCTCTACCTGCAGGTGGTCATTGCCGCCACCAACCCCGTGGACCTCTTCTTCCTGCCCCTCATGTCTATCCTCTTCTTGGCCATGGGGCTGGCCCTCTTCTTCCACTCGGACAAGCTCCACCTGATAGAGAACGTCGCCTACGCCATTCTTGTGCTCTACGGGCTGGCCATGCTCGCCTATCAGGTCCGCTACACCCTGCCCGTGATCCACACCTTCTCGGAAACCATGTTCTGGTTTCCAATGCTCTATCTGGTGGCCTACCTGCTGCACCGCCGCGCCATGGCCTTTCGCATCGCCACCGCCATCTGGCTCGGCACGCTGGTGCTGGGACTCGCCTTCACCCCCTTCGGGCAGCTCTGGCAGAACCGCGACGCCAGCGCCTTCAACGCCCTATTCCAGTTCTACGTTTCGGGCGCGGTCTACGCGATGCTGCTCTTCGCTTTCTCGCGCATCGAGGAGAGCTACGCCGAAAACCGCATGCTCGCCTATCTGGACCATCTGACCCAGCTGCCCAACCGCCGCTACGGCGAGGCGGTGCTCGTGCACCTCTTTCATCAGGTACGGCGGTACGGCGGCGCCTTCAGCGTGATCATGCTCGACCTTGACCGTTTCAAGAAGATCAACGACCGTTACGGTCACGACGTGGGCGACCGCGTGCTCAAGCGGTGCGCCTTGCTCATTCAGCGCTACCTGCCGCGCGGCGCCCGCGTGATCCGCTGGGGCGGCGAGGAGTTCTTGATCATTCTGCCCGAGCACGACGAGGCGGCGAGCCTGGCGATCGCCGAGGAGGTGCGCCAGGGGCTCGCCAGCTCGCCCCACGAGGGCGTGGGGCGGGTCTGCGCCAGCCTGGGGGTGGCTGCCTACCGGCCCGGCGACAGCTTGGACGAGCTGGTGCTGCGCGCCGACCGTGCGATGTACCACGCCAAGGCGGCGGGAGGCAACCGCGCGGTGGCCTACTCCAGCTTGCAGACGGCGGTCTAGCTAGAGTCCCGCGGCCTTTTGCAGGTCGGGCACGCGGCGGGTGGACTCCCAGGGGAAGCCCTCGCGGCCGAAGTGGCCGTAGGCCGAGGTGGCGGTGTAGATGGGGCGCAGGAGCTCGAGCTCCTCGATGATCGCCAGCGGTCGGGGGTCGAAGACCTCGCGCGCGATCTCGGTGATCTGCCCGTCGGTGAGCGTGCCGGTACCGTAAGTCTCCACCCGCAGCCCTACCGGGCGCGCCTTGCCGATGGCGTAGGCCACCTCCACCAGCGCCCGCTCGGCCAGCCCCGCGGCCACGATGTTCTTGGCCATGTAGCGGGCGTAGTAGGCTCCGGAGCGGTCCACCTTGGTGGGGTCCTTGCCGCTGAAGGCGCCGCCGCCGTGGGGGACCGCCCCGCCGTAGGTATCCACGATGATCTTGCGGCCGGTGAGGCCGGCGTCGCCGTGGGGGCCGCCGAGGACGAAGCGCCCCGAGGGGTTGACGAAGAAGTGGGTCTCGTCGCGCAGCAGGCCGGCGGGGATGGCGTGGCGAATGACCTTGGCGATGAGGTCTTCGCGGATCTCCTCCTGGTCCACCTCGGGCGCGTGCTGGGCGGAGAGGACCACCGTCTCCACGTAGAGCGGCTTGTCGCCGTCGTAGGCCACGGTCACCTGGGCCTTGCCGTCAGGGCGCAGGTAGGGGATGGTGCCGCTCTTGCGCACCTCGGCCAGCCGCTGGGTGAGCCGGTGGGCCAGGGTGATGGGCAAGGGCATCCGCTCCTCGGTCTCGCGGGTGGCGTAGCCGAACATCAGCCCCTGGTCGCCCGCCCCCACCTGGTCGTAGGGGTCGGTGGAGCCGAGCACGCGCACCTCGTAGGCCGTGTTCACGCCCCCGGCGATGTCGGGCGACTGCTCGTCGATGGCCGAGAGAACCGCGCAGGTGTCGCCGTCGAAGCCGAACTTGGCACGGGTGTAGCCGACCTCCTTGACCGTCTTGCGCACGAGGTCGGGCAGGTGGACGTAGGCCTTGGTGCTGATCTCGCCGGCAACGAGCACCATGCCGGTCTTGACCAGCGTCTCCGCGGCCACGCGGGCCTTGGCGTCCTGGGCGATGATGGCGTCGAGGATCGCGTCGGAGATGCGATCGGCCAGCTTGTCGGGGTGCCCCTCGGTAACCGATTCGGATGTGACCAGTCTCAGCAACGTCGCCTCCTGGAAATGCGGCGCGGCCTGCGGCCGCTCAGCTATGAAGTATACCCCTACGGGGTGGGATTACGAAGCGTCTTCCGCGAGCAAAGCGCGCAGATCGCGGAAGGTTTGCGCGTCGAGGCGCTCGGCGCGCACGCGCGGGTCGAGCCCAAGCCGCTCGAGCGCTGCAGCCACCCGCGTGCGCGGCCAGCCGGCCTGCTCCAGGTTCTTGCGCAGGGTTTTGCGCCGCTGGGCGAAGCCGGCGGCGATGAGGTGGAAGAGTTCGGGGTCGTCGGGCGCGCCGGTGTGCTCGAGCTCGACCAGCGTCGAGGTGACCTTGGGCCGGGGGTAGAAGGCCTCGGGCGGGAAATCGCGCAGCTTGCGCACCCGCGCGTGGTGGGCGGCGCGGAGGCTGAGCAGTCCGTAGGCGGGGGTGCCGGGGGCGGCGGCGAGGCGGTCGGCCACCTCGCGCTGCAGCAGCACCACCATGCGCCCGAAGCGCCCCTGGCGCAGGAGCTCGGTGAGCAGCGGGGTGGCGACGTTGTAGGGGAGGTTGCTGACGAAGAGGCTTCCCGGTGGCACCTTCAACCAGTCGTGTTCCAGTGCGTCGCCGAAGGTGAGCTCAACCGGGAGGCCGGCCAGGGTCTCGCGCAGCACGGGCTCGAGCCGGGTGTCTTTCTCGATGGCGTGCACCCGCGCACCCGCTTCGGCCAGCGCGCGGGTGAGGGTGCCGAGGCCCGGCCCCACCTCCCACACCTCCTGGCCGGGTGCGACGTCCGCGGCACGCACGATCACGTCGAGCAGCCCCGCGTCTACGAGAAAGTTCTGCCCCAGCCGCCGGTCGGCGGCGAGGCCGTAGCGCCCGAGAAGCTTGCGGACGGTGCTAGGCTTCGTCAGCGAAAGCATCCAGTTGCTCGATCAAGAAGGCTTCGGCGGCGGCGAGGTCACCATCCGCGGCCAGGGCGAGCTCCTCGCTCAGCACGCCGATGAGCTCGCGGTACTGCTGGTGCTCGGTGCCGGAGAGGGGACGGGTCTGGTGGCGGCGGTGCAGCGAGGCGAGCATGCGCGCGAGCTCGAGCGGGTCGCTCTCGCTGAGGGCCCGGCCGATCTCCCGTTGCCGCGCCGGCCAGCCGCTGGCAAGGTCGCGCGCTTCGCCCAAGGCCCGGATCAGCGCTTCGCGGTCGGCCCCGGCGAGCGGCGCGCGCAGGCCCAGCTGCTCGGCCTTCTCCACCGGCACCATAATCGTTCCCGGCTTGCGCAGGAGCTCGATGACGTAGTACGTGTTCTGCTCGCCCATGACCTCGCGCGCGGCGATCTCACGAACGTAACCCCCGCCCTGGGCGGGGTAGACGACCGGATCCCCAACCTTGAAGCCCATGGCGGTCATCTTAACCCGGGGGCTTGTTCGGGGCAAACCGCACCACGTCCCACTGCACCTCGTCGGAGAGGGGAACGAGCTCCAGGTACTGGCCCAGGTCGAGGGCGTCCACTAGGGCGAAGCCGTGTTCGGGGAAGACGCGGATGCCCTCCTTCATCACGGTGTGGCCGTAGACCCCGAAGCGGTATCCGGCCCGGGCGAGGTAGTCCGGGTGGGTGAACCACCACTGTTTGGGTTCCCTCGACTGGTAGAACAGGCCGTCGTACTCCTGCAGCCAGGGCGCGGGCCCCACGTGGGCGAAGTGAATGCCGTCGACCACGAACTCCTTGGGAAAGGCCCCCATCCACTCGGCCAGGGCGTCGGGCAGGGGGGTGCCGCCGCGCTCGGGGTCGAACTCGGCGTGCTCGATGCCCGAGGCGTTGCCCAGCAGGAACTTGTGGTCGAGCGCGGCCTGGTCGTGGTTGCCGCGCAGGATCACCACGAACCCACCCGCCTGTTCGGCGAAGAGCTTGATGCGGTTGAGGGCGCGGATCTGCTCGCGCGCGGCGCGGTGGAGGTGGTCGGGGTTGCGGTGGTCGTAGGGGTCGAGGCCGGTGAGGCGGGTGTAGGCCTCGCGGGTCTTGGGATGCACGAGGTCTCCAAGGAGCACCACCCGCAGCCGCCCGGTCTTGAGCGCGGGTGTGGGCAGGTGCTGGGCGTCGGCGGCACCGGCGTGGCGGAGGGCCTGCCAGAGCCGGCCGTACTCCGCGTGCACGTCGCCGATGGCCACGATGCGGGGCATCAGGGGGTCTCCTTGCCCAGTAAGAGGTTGCGCAGCTCGCCATAGAGCTTCCTGGTGGTCTCCGGGTCGCTGCCGTAGCCGCCGTACTTGACCACCAGAGCGGCGGCCTCGCGCCCCTTGCCCTCTTCGCGCAGCCGGGCGATGAGGCGGTCGATGAGCTCCTGGGCGCTGGGTTTGCGCTCCGGGGACGGGGGTGCGGCGGGCACGGTCGGGCGCGCGGGCGGTTCGCGGTCGCGCTCGAGCCCCGCCTGAGCGGCGGCGCGCCACAGTGCGGTCTCGGCCGCCTCCTCTACCGTGGCCCCTTCGCCGACGCCGGAGCGGCTCACCCCGCCGAGCTCGAGCGTGCACACGACCGCCGCCGGGCGCGCCGAGGCGATCTCAAAGCGGCAGCTCCAGCCTCCGGGCCCCCAGACCGCGTCGAGACGCTCGTAGAGGTCGGCCGGTCGAGGCGCGTCCCCCGCGCCCAGGGGCTCGGCCATGGCGTCCCAGACGGCTTCGTCCATTGCCGCCATTCTACCGGGTTTTCCCGTGGCCGTGCGGCTTTGTCTTCGGTCCGGATGGTATCGCGGCAGCGGCCGCCCTAGACAGCCGCGGCCGCGGCCGCTAAGATGGTTAGCGGCGTGGGGCCGTGGCGCAGTTGGGAGCGCGCCTGAATCGCACTCAGGAGGTCAGGGGTTCGAATCCCCTCGGCTCCACCAAAAAGGCCGGGTAAAATACCCGGCCTCGTTTCGTTGTCCACGCGTCAGAGGGCTTCGAGAATGCGCTCGCGCCCTTCGTCTATGTGGGCCTGCTCTTCCTCCACGCTCCAGCCTAGCTCGCCGGCCATGAGCTCGGCGGTGCGCTTCAGCGCCGCCAGCGCGGCATTCTGATCGAGGAAGGCCAGCCGGGCACGGCGGGCCAGCACGTCGATGGGCGTGGCGGCCATCTCGTTGCGGGTGGCCCAGGCCACCTCGGCCTCCACGAAGGGGTGGTCCGGCGCCAGCCGAGCGTCCAGCCCCTCGGCGGCAAGCCGGGCCACCTCGGGCGCGCGGTCGCCGTAGCTCTGATTGAGGTGGCGCGCGACGTCCTCGTCGAGGCCGAAGTCCGTCATGAGCCCCTGCCAGCCCTCGGGGTCGTAGGCGGCCGCGCCCTCGATAAAGACGCGGTCAGTGATGCAGCCGTGGGGCGGGTGCAGGTTGCGGGTGCGCACCACATAGTCCACCAGGTCCTCGGCCATCTTGCGGTAGGTGGTCCACTTGCCCCCGGCGATGGTAACGAGGCCGCTGTCCGACTCGCTGATCAGGTGGTCGCGCGCCAGCTCGGCGGTGTCGTGGGCCTTGGGGTCCTTGACGAGCGGGCGAAGGCCGCTCCAGGCGGCGAGGATGTCATCCCGTGAGGGCTCGAGCGCGAAGTAGCGCTTCAGATGGCGCAGGATGTAGTCGATCTCCTCGTCCTTGGGTTTGGGGTGGAAGCTGAGTTCGGCGGGTTCGTCGGTGGTACCCGCGAGGGTGTGCCCCATCCACGGGAGCACGAAGAGCACGCGCCCGTCCTCGGTCTTGGGGATGAGCAGGCCCGTGCCCGGCGGGCTGAAGCGGCCCGGCAGAATGATGTGCACTCCGGAACTGGTCACTACCATGGGGGTGGCGTCGGGGTCGTCCATGCGCCGGATGGTGTCGGTGAAGGGGCCGGTGGCGTTGACCACCGTGCCCGCGCGCACCTCGAAGGAGGCGCCGCCGAGGCGGTCGTGCACCACCGCGCCGCGCACCCGACCGCCCTCCTTGACCAGGCCGGTGACCTCGACGTAGTTCAGCGCCACCGCGCCCTCGCGCAACGCCGTGAGGATCACGGCCACGTTCATGCGGGCGTCGTCGAACTGGCCATCATAGTACTCCACGCCCCCGACGAGCCCCTCTTCCTTGAGCTGGGGGAACTCCTCAAGCGCCCGGCTGCGCGGCACGAAGCGGCTGGGTTTGAGCCGCTCGTGGCCGGCAAGCAGGTCGTAGGCCTTGAGCCCGGAGAAGTAGTAGGGCACCTCCCAGGCCTTGTAGAGCGGTGTGAGCAGGGGAATGGGGTGGGCCAGGTGGGGCGCGAGTCGCAGGATCACGCCGCGCTCGCGCAAAGCGTCGCGCACCAAGTTGTACTGCACTTTGTCGAGGTGCTTGACCGCGGCCTCCAGGTAGCGCACCCCGCCGTGCACCAGCTTGGTGCTGCGGCTCGAGGTGCCCTCGGAGAAGTCGCCTCGCTCCACCAGCGCCACCTTCAGCCCGCGCGTGGCCGCATCCAGGGCGATCCCCGCCCCGGTGGCCCCGCCGCCGATGACCAGCAGGTCGTAGGTCTGGGTCTCGAGCTGCTCCAGTAGCTGTTCGCGTTTCATGCTTCGGCTCCTTCCTCCCAGGCCCGGGCGCGTGCTACCGCTTTGTGCCAGCCCGCGATCAGGCGGGCGAGTTCCTCAGGGTCGCCCGCCGGTTCGAAGCGGCGGACTGCCTTCCAGGCGCGCTGGAGGGTCTCCAGGTCGAGCAGCCCCGCCCCCACCGCGGCCACGGTGGCCGCGCCTAGGGCAGTCGTCTCGGTCACCTCGGGGCGCTCGACGGTACGCCCCAGCAGGTCGGCCTGGATCTGCAAGAGCAAGTCGTTGGCGGCCGCCCCGCCGTCCACGCGCAGCGCTTGTAGGTGGACGCCTGAGGCCTCCATGGCCCGCGCCGCGTCGAGGGTCTGCAGCGCGATGGCTTCGAGCGTGGCGCGGGCGATGTGGGCCCGGCCGGTGCCGCGGGTGAGGCCGATCAGGAGCCCGCGGGCGTGGGGATCCCAGTAGGGGCTGCCGAGACCGGTGAGCGCGGGGACAAAGTAAACCCCCTCGCTGCTGGCCACGCTCGCGGCCAGCGCCTCGACCTCGGCGCTCTCGCGGATGAGCCCCAGGCCGTCGCGCAGCCACTGCACCGCCGCCCCCGCCACGAAAATGGACCCCTCCTGGGCGTACTGCAGGGGGCTGCCCTCGAACTGCCAGGCCACGGTGGTGAGCACGCCCTCGCCGAAGCGCGGCGCCTCGCCGGTGTGCATCACCAGGAAGGCGCCGGTACCGTAGGTGTTCTTGGCCATGCCCGCCTCGAAGCAGGCCTGGCCGAAAAGCGCCGCCTGCTGGTCGCCGAGCACGCCCCGAATCGGCACGGCGCCGCCGAGCAGCTCGGGCTCGGTGGTGCCAAAGCTGCCGGAGGAGGGTACGACCTCAGGCAGGAGCGCCCGTGGGATCTTGAAGAGCGCGAGCAGCTCGTCGTCCCAGTCACCCGTGTTCAGGTTGAACAGCAGCGTCCGCGAGGCGTTTGAAGGGTCGGTGGCGTGGACCTTGCCGCCGGTCAGGTTCCACACCAGCCAGGTGTCGATCGTGCCGAAGGCGAGCTCCCCCGCCTCGGCGCGGCGGCGCAGCCCCGGGTCCTCGAGCAGCCAGGCAAGCTTGCTAGCCGAGAAGTAGGGATCGAGCATGAGCCCCGTGCGCTCGCGCACCTCGGCCTCGTGCCCCTCGCGCCGGAGGGCGTCGGTCATGGCGGCGGTGCGCCGGTCCTGCCAGACGATGGCGCGACTCACGGGGCGGCCGCTGGCGCGCTCCCAGAGCGCCACCGTCTCGCGCTGGTTGGTGATACCGAGCGCGGCTACCTCGCTGGCGCCGATGCCGGCCTGGTCCAGGGCCGCGCGCGCGGTCGCCAGCTGGGTGTGCCAGATCTCCATGGGGTCGTGCTCCACCCAGCCGGGTTTGGGAAAGTGCTGTTCGAAGGGTTCCTGGGCCAGCGCCACGGGCCGCCCCTTGAGGTCGAAGACGATGGCCCGCGAGCTGGTGGTCCCCTGGTCGAGGGCGAGAAGGTACGCCATGCTGCCTCCTACCCCCTACCGTACAACGGCGAAAGGGGGCAAACGCCGCTTCACTCGTAGGTGACGACGCGGTTGCGGCCGGCGTCCTTGGCGCGGATGAGGGCCTCGTCGGCCTCGAGGATCCAGCGGCGCACCTCTTCGGCGTCGCGGGGCACCCGACCCCCGGCGAGTCCGATGGAGACGGTTATGAGGTCGGGCACGTCGGTGAGGCGCAGGTCGGCCACGCGCGCACGCACCCGCTCGAAGACCTGGATGGCCTGCTGGAGGTCGCTGTCGCTGAGAACGATCAAGAACTCCTCGCCGCCCCAGCGCACTGCCAGGTCGCCCTCGCGCAGGTTGCGTTCGAGTACCTCGGCCACCGCCTGCAGCAATACGTCGCCGGCGGCGTGGCCGTAGCGGTCGTTGATCTGTTTGAAGTGGTCGAGGTCGAGCATCGCCAGCGTAAGGGGGCGCTTGCGGTGGATGGCCTGCTCGAGCGTAAGGGGCAGGCGCACCTCGAAGCCGCGGCGATTGAGCAGCCCCGTGAGCGGGTCGGTGTGGGCCTGCACCTGCCAGTCGAGCGTGCGGATGAGTTCGGTCAGGCGTTGGGTTATGAGGGAGACGAGCAGCTTGAGGAAGGGGTCGCAGCGTCGTTCGCCGCCCAGGTAGAGGCGGCCGAGGTCGATCTCGCCGTCGCGCAGCGTGAGGCCATAACGGGTTCGCTCGCCCACGAGGAGGTTGTCAAAAACGCTTAGCCGCAGCCCCACCACATTGTCGCAGGCTCGGCGCAAGAGGTCGTAGATCTCCTGCGTGATGCTCTCGGGCGTGGGCGGGTAGGGGCCTATGGGGAAGAGGGCTAGGTCGCTGAGGATGCTGGCCCAGCGCACCAGCTTGGCCTCGGAACGCGACTTGAACATGTGCAGCGGCAGGACCACCGAGAGGATACCGGCGCCGGTGGAGAGCCCGGCGAGCCCCACCGCGTAGAGCATGGCCGAGTCGGGCAGGTGGGCGTCGTACCAGCGCAGGATGACCATCGCCCACATGCCCAGGAAGGCGGCCACCATCACGGTCAGGTGCAGCGGGCGCAGCGGACGGCCCTGCTGTTCGAGCCGCAGCCCCTCCATGATCAGCCACAGGCCGGCGAGCCAGATGACGAGGCCCAAGAAGTCGGTCTCGGTGCGCAGGACGGGGTGGAAGGCGGCCCAGCTGGTGATGCCGATCTGGATGAAGATGAGTGTGGGGATCCACAGGGCGCGGCTCTCGGGCGCCTTGCCCTGGGTCACCGCGTACCAGGCTGGTAGGCCGAAGAGCAGGAGCAGCACTTGCCAGGCCATGAGCCCGTAAAGGTGCCAGGAATAAGCGCTGTAGCGTTCAGCCACGAGCACGAAGGCCAGCGGCAGTAGCCCGGTGAGGTAGAGCCAGGGCGGCATCTGCACCCGCCGGGAAAGCCCCATGAGGATACGCAGGAAGGGCACGTAGCCCAGGTAGAGAAGCGCCCACAAGAGGGTGTTGAGGGTGTCGGTCTTGGTGACGTAGCCGCCGCTGCCCAGCGAGTAGAGGAGCCAGCCCAGGCCCCAGGTGACCAGCCCCACCGCGGCCAGGCGCCCCATCCAGGTGTGCTGCCAGGCGCGGTAGGCTAGATAGCCTACCCCGACGCCGATCAACGCTGCGACCAAGGCCGTCACGAGTTCAATATACTGGCTGCTCCGGGCGCGGCCGGTGCGTGCGCTAGGCGGTCTCGACGCGCAGGCGGCGCAGGCGGTTGAGGGCCGCGCCCACCTCGAAACGGCGGGGTCGGGCCAGCTCGGGCAGCGGCGCCAGGGCGATGAGCCCCCGTTCGTCGAGCTCGGTTTCGAGTCGCTCGAGCAGCTCGCGCAAGGTGTGGCGGCCGGCCAGGTGGCGGAGGCGGGCGATCAGGTGGCCAATCGCGCGCACCTGGCTCGGGTCTACCAGCTGGTCGAGGCCGCGCAGGTCCACCGTCTCCGGGCCGTAGACGAGCTCGCTGGTGCCGCGCGCTTGGATCTTCTCGCGGTTGCCGCGGCGCGGGTCGAGCCCCTCGGGCAGGGGCACGCGCGGGCGAACCACCAGCGGGTGAGTGGGGTCGCCCACGGCGCGGCCGGTGGTGAGCTCCCGCGCCACCGCGCGCGCTTCGGCGGTGGCGTCGCGGGCGCGGTAGTGCTCGAGCAGCAGCACCCGGTCGGCCACGTCGAGGTAGTCGCCGCTGCCGCCGGTGACGAGCACGGTGGAGACCCCCAGCCGCTGGTGCAGCTCGCGCACGCGGTCGATGAGCGGGGTAATCGTCTCCTTGCGCACCAGCCGCTGCATGCGGGCGTCACGCACCAGCAGGTTGGTGGCCGAGGTGTCCTCGTCGAGCAAGAGGGTGTCGGCGCCGAGCTCGAGCGCCTCCATGATGGCCGCGGCCAGGCTGGTCGAGCCCGAGGCGTCGGGGGTGGAGAAGGCGTCGGTGGAGGCGCCGCGGGGCAGGTCGTGGATGAAGGGGGTGAGGTAGACGCCGGTGACCGCGCGCCCGTCTTCGCTCTTCACCTTGACAGCGTTCTTGCGGGTGACCACCCACTCGCGCCCGTCGCCTGGCACGTGGGGATAGACGCCCAGCTCGAGCGCCTCCAGCAGCGTGGTCTTGCCGTGGAAGCCCCCGCCGGTAATCACGGTGACGCCTTCGGGCAGGCCCATCCCGCTCACCGGCCCGTGGTGCAACGTATCGAGCGTCACCCGCAGCTCGGGCGGGCTCTCGAAGGGGACTGCGCCCTCAAGCGGTTCGGAGGAGACGCCGCTCTCGCGCGGAAGCACGCTGCCGTCGCGCACGAAGGCCACGAGGCCCAGTTCGGCGAGTCGGTCTTGCAAGTGGGCGTGGTCCTCGGTCAGGTAGGCCCAGTGGCGCGCCTCGGCCTCGTCGAGGTTGGGCGCGCGCAAAACCTCCACCGCCTGGGGGAGCACCTGGGTGAGCAGCCGCGCGGCCGCCCGGCCCAACACCGTGCGCCCCCTGGCGGGCAGCCCCACGCGGAAGCGGAGCTCGAGGTAGTCCCCTCCTACGCAGGCGGCCGCGCGCTCGAGCACCTCGGCGCCGCCGGCGTCCACGGAGAAGACGCAGGAACGCCCGCTGCCCACGCCCGGGCAGCTTTGCAGCGCGCGCTGGAAAACGCGCAGAAAGTAGTTTAAGAATCCCACCCGCCGCGGCCGGTTCGCCCAGAGGTCTGCGGGTAGGCCGTGGGTGGCGTGGGGCAGGCGCACCCTGAGGCGCGTGGGGGTGGCGAAGGGGTCGGGTTGTACGTGGTCCACCAGCAGGGTGAAGCCCGGGCCGGACCAGGCGCCCTCGATGCGCTTGTAGGCGCGGTAGCCATGTCCGTCCAGGCTGGTCAGCAGCGCCGCCAGGGCGTCCAGGTCGTTCACATAGGTAAGTCTAACGGCCCCGGGCCGGGCGCGTGGGAAAATGGGCCCGTGGTCCGCATCGCCCTCTACCAGCCCGAGATTCCCCAGAACGTTGGCAACATCGCCCGCACCGCCGCCGCTACCGAAAGCGAGCTGCACCTGGTGCGGCCCTTCGGCTTTCGCTGGGGCGACCCGCGGCTGAAGCGGGCCGGCCTCGACTACTGGCCGCACGTCAACTACCTTTTACACGATTCCTGGCAGGCCTTTCTCGAGTCACTCCCCGCAAACGCACGCGTCTGGGCGTTTTCCACCAAGGCTACCCGCTCACTTTATGAGGCCCGCTTCGAGCCTTGCGACTACCTCCTTTTCGGGCCGGAGACCGGGGGGTTGCCTGCGGATGTTTTGGGGCGTTTCCCTGCCTTACGCATCCCCATGCCCGGCCCGGTGCGCTCGCTCAACCTGGCGGTCAGCGTGGGGGTGGGGGTCTACGAAGCGCTGCGCCAGGTTAGTTCCTTGCGCTGAGAATAAAAAGACGCAGGGCGATATAAAACCAGCCTTTTAGTCCTCGCCGCCCGCGATGCGGGCTAGGTGTTCCAGCGCCGTTCGCAGCGCGGCGGTGCCCTTTTCGAACTCCTCGAGGAGCACGTGCTCGACCGGGGTGTGGTCGAGGGTGCTGTCGCCGGGGCCGTAGGCCACCATTGGCACCGGCCAGTGGGGGGCGAGCACGTTCATGTCACAGGTGCCGGTCTTCAGCTTGAAGATCGGGCGGCCCCCAACCTTGCGGATGCCCACGCGCAGCGCCCGGGTGAGCGGCGTGTCCTTGGGGCCCTGGTAAGGCACCTCGCGGCCGGAAAAGTCGAGCTCGAGCGTAGGCGGGGCGTAGGCCAGCAGGTGGCGGATCGCCTCTTCGGGCGGTAGCCTGGGCGGCAGGCGCAAGTCGAAGAAGAGCTCCGCGCGCTGGCGGGTGTCCACCGGGTGAACCTTGAAGTCGCGCAGCGAGTACTGCACCTGGTCGAAGGCGCGCATGCCGGTGTTGAAGCCCTGCGTCCAGGCGCGGATCGAGTTGAAGTAGTCGATCAGCTCCTCGGCGGCGTTGGGTTCATGGTGGGCGGAGTGAAAGTTGTCCTTCTCGCGCCGCACCCGCACCAAGAGCCGCCCCTTGTACCCCAGGGTGATGCCCTCCCAACCCGAGGGCTCGCCGATGACGGCGAACTGCGGGGTGATCTTGTCGGCCACGTAGCGGGCCCCCTTCGAGCTTGGGGCCTCCTCCTCGGTCGCGCCCACCAAGTGGAGGGTGAAGACGTTCTTTAGCTCCTCTGGCAGGCCGGCGGCGGCCAGAATGAAGGTCACGAACGGCCCCTTGGCGTCCACCGCGCCGCGGCCGAAGAGCTTGCCGTCCTCCACCCGCACCGGCACCTCGCCGGGCACGGTGTCGATGTGGCCCACCAGCGCCACCTGCAGTGGACCCTGCCCCCAGACGCCGCGGGCGTTGTCGGCCTCGTCCACCCACGCCTCCATCCCTAGCGCTTTCATCCCGCGCACCAGGTACTGGGCCACCAGCCGCTCCTGGCCTGAGGGGCTGGGGATCTCCAGCGCCCCGGCCAGAAAGCGCACCGGGTCGGCCAGAGGCGAGTACTCAAGCGGCGGCAGGGTCACGCCAGCACCTCGCGCACCGCCTCCACCACCTGCTCCAGGTCGGACTTTTCGATGATGAGCGGCGGCAAGAAGCGGATCACCGTCGGCCCGGCGGCCAGCGTGAGCACGCCGTGCTCTTTCTCCAGCCGGGTGATGTAGGGGGCCGACTTCTCCTTGAGCTCCATCCCCACCATCAGCCCCTTGCCGCGCACCTCGCGCACTTTGGGCGAGTCGATCCGACGCAGTTCCTCCATGAACCACTCGCCCAGCTCGGCGGCGCGCTCCCAGAGCCGGTTTTCCTCGATGTACCTCATCGCCGCCACCCCGGCGGCCATCGCCAGCGGGTTGCCGCCGAAGGTGGTGCCGTGTCCGCCCTTGGGCATGCCGTCGGCCACTTCGTCGGTCATGACGATCGCCCCCATCGGCATCCCGCCGCCAATGCCCTTGGCCAGCGTCATGATGTCGGGCACCACGCCGTAGTGCTCGAGCGCGAACAGCCGGCCGGTGCGGCCGAAGCCGGTTTGGATCTCGTCGAGGATGAGAAGCGCGCCCTTTTCGCGCGTCACCTCGCGGGCCGCCTGCAAAAACTCGGGCCTCGCCGGGCGCACCCCGCCCTCGCCCTGCACTGGCTCGATGATGACCGCAGCCGTTTCCTCGTCCACCGCCGCCTTCAAGGCCTCTGCCTCGTTGTAGGGTACGAATTCCACCGGCCCCACCACCGGCTCGAAGGGTTGGCGGTACTTCTTTTCCCAGGTCAGGCTCACCGAGCCGAAGGTGCGGCCGTGGAAGGCGCGCATGGTGCTGATGAACTTCTTGCGGCCGGTGGCGGCGCGGGCGAACTTGAGCGCCCCCTCCACGCTCTCGGTGCCGGAGTTGGTGGGGAAGACGCGCACCAGCCCTTCCGGGGTCAGCCGCGTAAGCGTCTGGTAGAACTCCGCCCGCTTGGCCGAGGGCAGCGTCTGCGGCAGGACCATCAGGGTCTCGGCCTGTTCCTGGATGGCCTTCACCACTGCCGGGTTCGAATGCCCCACATTGGCCACCCCGTAGCCGCCCACGCAGTCGATGTATTCGCGGCCCTCGACGTCCCACACGCGCGCCCCCTTTCCGCGAACAATGACCAGCTCGTGCTTGTTATAGACCCCCGAGTCGTGCCGCTTTTCGATCTCCAGCCAGTTCTGCATGTTTATTCCCCCTTAAACGCAACTCGGCCCGCAAGACGCGAGCCGAGGGAACCGGTGAGCCGACGGGCGGCTACGGCTTCCCCCGGACCTCCGGTTTGCGCGGTTTCATGGCCTTCATCTCCCCGAGCCTACGTTCCCGAGCGGCGTTTTGTCAACGCACCACCGTACCGGCGCCGGCGAGCGCTTTGGATATTGGAGCTTCTACCCTGGCGTCGCCGAAGACGACGCGGCCCACGCCGCCCTTCACCGCGTCGGCCGCGCCCAGCACCTTCTTCTTCATCCGCCCCTGGGCGAAGTCCATGAAGTCTTCCACCCGGCCCGCGGGAATCTCGGCGATCAGGCTCGACTCGTCAGGAAAGCTGCGCAAGAGGCCGGGTACGTTCGAGAGCAGCAGCAGCGCCTCGGCCTGCATCTGCACCGCCACCTGGGCGGCGGCGGTGTCGCCGTCGGTGTTCATCGCCTCGCCTTCGAAGCTGATCGCCGGCGGGGTGAGCACCGGCAGGTAGCCCGCGCCAAGGAGCAGGTGGAGGAGCTCGGTGTTGACCTTCTCCACGCTGCCGGTGAGGTTGTCGCGCCGCACCTTGAGTTTGCCGTTTTCGATGTACTTGACCGCCTTCTTGCGCCGCCCCTCGAAGACGCGGCCGTCGATGCCCGACAGCCCCACCGCGTTCACCCCTTCACGCTGCAAGAGCTCAACGATGAGTTTGTTCATCTTGCCGGCGTAGACCATCTCGAAGATCTCGAGCGTCTTGCGGTCGGTCAGCCGGCTGGTTAGGCCGCCGGGGTGCTCGAGGAAGACCGGCGGGTGCCCCAGAGCTTCGGCGATGCGGTTGGTCTCGGCGCTGCCGCCGTGCACCAGCACGAGCCGCCGGCCCTGCTTCCATAGCGCCGCGGCGTCGCGCGCCACCGCCGCGTAGTCGATGCCCTCCGAACCCCCCACCTTGACGACGATCAGCCCGTCTTCCATACGCTCCGTATCTTCTCAGGTCCTGTATAAAGGTGCAAGCCGCCGTCGTTGGGGTGGGAATAGGTAGAGTGATGCGCGATAGGAAAAGGCAGCAGAACGATTAGGTTGCGCCGAAAACTAAGTTAACGAAGAAAAGAGGTCTTCCCACTCGGGGTTCGATTGCTCGATGAGCTCCACCTTCCACGATCTGCGCCAGCGTTTTAGCTGTTGCTTGCGCCGCAAAGCGGCGTTTGCGTCTCCGTAAACTTCGTAGTAGACCAAGCGATGAACGCCGTACCTGCGCGTAAAACTACTTAAGCCTTCTTTGTGTTCCCACACACGCCGGTGCAGGTCGCGCGTCAGGCCCACGTATAACGTCCCGCGTTTGCGGTTGGACAAAATGTATACAATGTAGGCCATCGTTTGTCATGTTACGTAATAAAAAAGGGTTTTGCGCGCCCACAGGACACGACCGCCGTGGATCCCGGCTCGCGGGGCTTCGCCCCTTGGCCGGGAATTCGATTAATAAGCAGTAGCAAAGCGTTTGGGGTTTTGAGGGATCCGGAGTGCGCGAGTACCGTTTTGATCTTCAAGATTTGCGCGTACTCGGGTACAAAAAACAGCGGCAAGGCTCTAAGCGAAAATCGCAGAATTCTTGAATCCCCGGCCAAGCAGGCCGCAGGCCTGCGCGAGCGGGGTCCACGCTGGCGAGTACTTTAAGTCCGCTGCTCCGCCGCGATCAGCGCGGCCGCCCCCTCGGCCAGCTGGCGCACGGCCTCCACCTCGGTGATCTCCAGCCGCCACTTGTTGGAAACGTCGTAGACCGCGCCCTCGCTTTGCGAGTGCCCCCCGTGGGTGCCGCGCACCTGCGGCCGTGCTCGGCGGCAAGGGCTGTTAGCCGCGCTTCGTCCGCCGCCAGCCCGGGCAGGCGGGCGTGGACGCTGGCGCGCATGGCGGTGCCCAGGTTGGTGGGGCAGCTGGTCAGGTAGCCCAGCCGCTCGGAATGGGCGAAGGCGAGGCGGCGCTCCAGCTCGGCCAGCGCCCGCACTAGCCGGGCGAAGACGCGCTGCAGCTCGGCGGTGGGCTCCATCGAGATGACGCGCAGCCGGTCCTTTTCGTTCACCCAGACGAGGGAGGTCTTGTCCGGGTTGTGGAAGATGCCGCGGCCGTCGGGCCAGTCGCGGTTCAGCCCCGCCGACTCGAGGAAGCGGTCGCCCTCCTTGAAGGGGAAGTGGTCGGCGACCAGCCGCTCCCTGTTGGCCGGTCCATCCCGTAAAGCAGGCGGTAGCTGCCCGCCAGCTCGCCGGAAAGGTTTTCGAGCGCGCGCACCACGGTCGCCTCGACGATGCGGCGCTCGCGCCGCGTGATTACGGAGTCGAAGGGCAATAAGCAGAGGTTGCAGGCCACGCGGATGCGGGCGGAGACGACGTAGCGGCCCGCGGGGTCGGGGTTGGGAACGTTCAGGCGGGCGGGCTCGAGATCACTTTCGTGTTCGTCCTCCGGTCCGAGGTCGTGGTAGTCGGCGATGATCGGGTCGAAGAGAGGCGCGAAGAGTGTGTAGCTCTCCTCGTCGCCGGTGTAGACGCCGACGCTGCTGTCGGGGTTGGCCAGGCCCGAGGCGATGACGTGCGCGAGCCGCATGCCGTAGCGGGTCTTGCGCCCCTCGAGCTCGGCCCAGGCCTCGGGGGTCAGGTAGCGGGCGAGCAGCGAGCCGCCGCCGGGGTTGGGGTAGGCCATTTCGTCCCGAGTCTAGGCCTACGCCAGGTCACGGCGGGTGAACTTCTCGACCGTGTAGTGGTAGAGCCGGGTCGCCGGGTCGGCATAGACGCTGGGGTCGAGGCCGGCCTTCTGGGCGAGCGAGACCAAAAAGAGCTCGGGGTCGGGAATCTGCTCCCAGACCTGGGGCAGGTAGGTGGCGCGGCCGCGTGGATGCTCGAGCACCAGCCCCATCTCGGGGGTGAGCTTCCGGATCAGGTCGTCCAGGCTCGCGTACGGAAGCGGCTCGGGCGGCGAGAGCACGCTCACCTCCACATCGGTGCCCGGCCACTCGTGCGCCGCGAGCGGGGGGAAGCGCGGGTCACGGAAGGCGGCGGCCAGGGCGTTTTGGTGGGTGTCCTCGGCCAGCGGCCGAACCGGCTCGAGGCTGCCGATGCAGCCGCGCAGCCGGCCGTTCTTGGTCAGGGTGACGAAGCTGGCCCCGGTCTGCACCAGCCGCGGGGGCAGTCCCGCCAGCGCCGGCGGTCGGGGGGTAACGCCCCTCAGTGCCTGGTCGATGGCCGACTCGGCGATGTCGAGCAGGATACGTTTTTCCTCGTTGCTCAGCACGGTTCCCTCCCCGTTGCTCAGTCGTAGCGCAGCGCGGCGTAGCCGACGACGCGGGAGCGGTCGCCGGAGGTGTCGCCGCTGGTGGCGTAGGCCAGCAGCTCCGGCCGCCAGCCGCGCGCTGCGGCCAGCGCGGTCAGCGCCGCCCAGGGATGGCGTCCGCAGGCCTCGTGCTGCAGCAAGCCGGCGGCGTCGAGCGCCAGCGCGGTCTCCAGCGTGGCGGCGTCGAGCCGGCGGGCCGTCTCGTCGGGGTGGTAGTGAGAGAGATCTGTGCTCACCACCACCACGTCGCCGGGGCGCACCACCGCGTCCAGGTACGGGGCCACCACTAGCGGATCGACCATCCCGAAGAGCAGCGGCACCAGCTTGAACCTGCCCAGGATGGCTTGCAGGAAGGGGAGCTCCACCTCCAGGCTGTGCTCGGGCAGGTGGGGTTCGTCGGCGGCGTTGAAGAGCGCCGAGCGCTCCAGCAGCTCCCCAAGACGCACGGTGTCCACCGGCACCTGCCCCAGGGGGGTTTCCCAGTAGGTGAAGTTGCCGGTGGAAACCCCGTCGAAGGCCACGTAGTGGGCCGGGCCCAGCAAAAAGACCGTGGGCTCGCGCCCCGCCAGGGGCTCCAGCGCCCGAAAACTGTAGGCCGCTACCGGCCCCGAGTAGACGTAGCCGGCGTGGGGCGCCACCACCGCCTTGGGGGCGTGGGCGGGCGGGTTCGACGCCATGGCCAGCAGCTCGTCCACCATCCGCGCCAGTTGCATGGGATCGGCCGGGTAGAAACTACCGGCCACCGCGGGTTTGCGTATCATCGCCTCCTCCTTTCCTCACGCCCACACCCCCGGGATCCGGGCTCCGCACTTGTGGCAGACGCCGCGCTCCAGCCACAGCTCGTGAACCCGGTAGCCGTCGCGGGCGATCAGCGGCGCGCCGCAACTCGGGCAGTAGGTGGTGGAGCGCTCGAGGTCGCGCACGTTGCCGACGTAGACGAAGTTCAGCCCTTCCTCCTTGCCGATCTCGTAGGCCTCCACCAGCTTCTCGTGCGGGGTGTAGGGGATGTCGCGCATCCGGTAGTCGGGGTGGGCGGCCGAGAGGTGCCAGGGAATGTCCTTGTTGACCCCGGCCAGGAACCGCGCCATCGCCCGGATTTCCTCGGGGCTGTCGTTGTGGCCGAGGATGAGCAGCGTGGTGACCTCCATCCAGACCTTTCCCCACTTCTCGGTGCCCAGGAACTCGATGTTCTCGAGCACCGGCTTCAGCCGCGCCCCGGTGAGCTCGCGGTAGAACTTCTCGCTGAAGCCCTTCAGGTCCAGGTTGACCGCGTGCAGGTAGGGTTCCACGTAGTCCCAGGCGTGCTTCGTCTCGAAGCCGCTGGAAACGAAGACGTTGCGCATGCCCCGCTGGGTTGCCAGCTCGGCGATGTCGTGGGCGTACTCCACCCAGACCACCGGCTCGTTGTAGGTGTAGGCGATCAGGCGCACGTCCATCTCCTCGGCAGTGCGTACCACCCGCTCCGGCGGCCAGTCCTCGCCTACGTAGCGGTCGGTCTGGCCGGTGGCGGGGTCCACCTTGAACTCGCGGAACTGGCTGATCTGCCAGTTCTGGCAGAACTTGCAAAAGAGGTTGCAGCCGACGGTGCCCAGGCTGAGAATGGGCTCGCCGGGCAGGAAGTGGTACAGCGGCTTCTTTTCCACCGGATCCACGTGGACCGCGGCCGCCTTGCCGTAGGTGACCAGGTAGAGCTTGCCGTCAAAGTTGCGCCGCACGCCGCATTTGCCCGCCTCACCCGGGGCGATGCCACACCAGTGGTGACAGGCGGTGCACTGCACCCACTCCTTGGGCAGCGGCCGGTAGAGGGCGCATTCGTGCAGCTTGGGGGATACGGCGGCTTCGGTCATTTCATAGCGGGGATGCTTAATATGCCTACGCTCATATTTTATCACAATAACAAGCCGAGTAAAGCCGGTGCGCAGGCCGTGCGGGGCGGATCCAAAACTGGTACGTAGTCGGTGGTTCGTGGTAGGGGCAGCCGTGGGTCCGCCCGTAATGGCGGAACAACGATGGCGTGGCGTTTTTGCCTAGTCGCCGCAAAGCAATGCTCCCTCCCCTGGGGGAGGGTTGGGGAGGGGGTTGTGGGCGAT
>JALSQD010000087.1 GCA_026985615.1 Thermaceae bacterium
CAGCCGTCCTTCAACGTTTGCGCCGTCTCCTCGGGCCGGTTCCAGTACCCCATCATCACGTTGGGCCCTTTGACCGCCAGCTCACCCACCTCGCCGGGGGGCAACTCCTCGCCGTCCGGCCCGACCACGCGCGCCTCGACGTCGGGCAGCGGCAGGCCGATGGAGCCGATCTTGCGCCGGCCGTAGATGGGGTTGGCGTGGGTGACGGGCGAGGACTCGGTGAGGCCGTAACCCTCGACCAGCTTGGCGCCCGTGATCTTCTCGAAGGTTTCGGCCACCTCGACGGGCAGGGGGGCCGAGCCGGAGATGCAGGCGCGGATGGAGGTGAGGGCGTACTTGGGCGTGGCGGGGTCGGTGTTGATGGCCACGTACATGGTGGGCACGCCGGGGAAGAGCGTGGGGTGGGTGCGGGCGATGGTCTTCAGGACCTCGCGGGTGTCCCAGCGGGGAAGCAGCACGAGCTTGCTGCCGCCGATCATGGCCAGGTTCATGGCCACGGTCATGCCGTAGACGTGGAAGAAGGGGATGACGCCCAGGATCACCTCCTCGCCCTCGCGGAAATCTGGGATCCAGAGCTTGACTTGCACGGCGTTGGCGGCGAGGTTGCGGTGGCTCAGCATCGCCCCCTTGGGCGTGCCGGTGGTGCCGCCGGTGTACTGCAAGAGCGCCAGGTCGTCCAGCTGGAGGCGCTGGCCGGTGGGGCCGCTCTGGCCGCGCTTAAGGAAGGCCTTCCAGGGTGTGCCGCCCAGGCGCTCGGGCCAGGTGCCCTCCTTCTTGGCCTTGAGCGGGAAGAGCCAGTTCTTGGGGAAGGGCAGGTAGTCTTGGATGCCGGTGCGCACGACCAGCTTGAGGTTGAACTCGTTTTTGACCTCCTCGAAGCGGGGCCAGAGGAGGTCGAGGATCACCAGGGCGCGGGCGCCCGAGTCGTCGAGCTGGTGGGCCAGCTCGCGGGCGGTGTACATGGGGTTGACGTTGACCACGGTGAGCCCCGCCAGCAGCGTGCCGTAGAAGGCGATCACGAACTGCGGGCTGTTGGGTAGCATGATGGCCACGCGGTCCTTCGGTTTGAGCCCCGAGGCCAGCAGCGCGTGGGCGAAGCGTTCGACCTCATCCCACAACCGCCCGTAGCTGAGCTGCGCGCCCAGGAACTCGAGCGCGGGCCGGTTGGGGTAACGCCGGGCCACCTCGCGCAGCATGTCGGGCAGCGGGGCGGGGGTGGGCAGGTGGTGGGGAACGCCGTCGTCGTAGTGCTCTAGCCACGGGTGTCGGTCCATGCGCGCCTCCTGGGGTACCGGATGAACCCGGTACAAGATTATATCGAGGTCAATATATCGTTTTTTGGGCGCGAAGCACCAGGGCGTTAGACCCGGCCGGCGCGGGCGGCGGCCGAAAGGCTAGAATGAAGTGTACGGAACAGGACGGAGGGACTGGACAAGAGGGGTAGGCCCGGTATAAGTTTATACTCGGTATAAGGAGGAGGCTATGCGAATCAAAAAAGTTGGCGTAGTCGGCGCAGGCACCATGGGCAGCGGCATCGCCGCCCTGCTGGCCTCGGCCGGCGTGCCGGTGGTGCTCTTGGACATACCCGGCAAGGAGGACCCGCTCGAGTTCGTGAAGCGGGGGCTCGAGCGCGCGAAGAAGGCCAAGCCAGCGGCCTTCATGCGAAAAGACCGCGCCGAGCTGATCATCATCGGCAACACCCGCGACGACCTGGAGCTGCTCAAGGACGTTGACTGGGTGATCGAGGCGATCATCGAGAAGCTCGAGCCCAAGCAGGAGCTCTACGCGCGCCTCGAAGAGATCCTCCCCGAGCACGCGATCGTGAGCTCGAACACCTCGGGCATTCCCATGAAAGCGCTGCTCGAGGGGCGCAGCGACCGCTTCAAGAAGCGGTTTTTAGGCACCCACTTCTTCAACCCGCCGCGCTACTTGCACCTGCTGGAGATCATCCCCACCCCCCACACCGACCCGGCGGTGCTCGAGGCGATCGAGAACTTCGGCGACCGCATCCTGGGCAAAGGGCTGGTGCGCGCCAAGGATGTGCCCGGCTTCATCGCCAACCGCCTGGGCGTCTACGGCATGCTCAAGGCCGTGGCGCTGATGGAGAAGCACGACCTCACCATCGACGAGGTGGACGCGCTCACCGGTCCGCTGATCGGTCGGCCCAAGAGCGCCATCTTCCGCACCGCCGACCTGACCGGCCTGGACGTGCTCAAGATGGTGGCCGAGGAGCTGGCCCGCACCACCGGCGAGGACTTTTCGCTGCCCGACTGGGTCCTGATGGTCATCGAGGGCGGCTGCCTGGGCGACAAGACCAAGTGCGGCTTCTACAAGAAAGAGGGCAAGGAGATCTACACCCTCGATTGGAAGACGCTCGAGTACAAGCCGCGCGAAAAGCCCAAGATTCCTGGCGTGGACGAGGCAAAGCAGCTTCCCTTGCCCAAGCGGATCGCCGCCGTGCTCGACCTGCCTGGCAAGTACGGCGCCTTCATGCGCGACCTCTTCGCCATCGGCAGCCACTACACCCTGGCCAAGACGCCGGAGATCGCCTACGATATCGTGAGCGTGGACCGCGCCCTGGGGTGGGGCTTTGGCTGGCGGATGGGCCCCTTCGAGCAGATGGACGCGGTGGGGCTCGACAAGACCGCCGAGCTGATCGAGGCCGCCGGGCTGGAAAAGCCCGAGCTGCTGGCCAAGGCCGAGGGCGCGTTCTACAAGAAGGAGGGCGCGCGTCGCCAGATGCTGGCGCTCGAGGGCGGCTACGTGCCGGTGCCCGAGCTGCCCGGCGTCATCGAGATCCAGACCCTGAAGGACGCCGGCAAGGTGGTCAAGGAGTCCAAGGACGCCGGCCTCTACGACCTCGGCGACGGCGTGCTGCTGCTCGAGTTCCGCACCAAGATGGGCGCGCTGGGCGAGGGCATCTTCAAGATGCTCGACTACGGCATGAAGTACATCGAGCAAAACGACCTCGCCGGCCTGGTGATCGGCCGCGAGGACGAGCGCGCCTTCTCCGCCGGCGCCAACCTGGCGCTCATCCTGATGCTGGCCCAGGAGGGCGAGTGGGACGAGCTGGAGATGGCCGTGCGGCTTTTTCAGAAGAGCACCATGCGCCTGCGCGAGGCCCCCTTCCCGGTGGTGGTGGCGCCCTTCGGGCTCACCCTGGGCGGCGGCGCGGAGATGACGCTGCACGCCGACCGGGTGCAGGCGGCGGCCGAGAGCTACATCGGCCTGGTCGAGGTGGGCGTGGGCCTCATCCCCGCGGGCGGCGGCACCAAGGAGCTGCTCTTCCGTTTCACCGAGGACCTGGCCCCCTACGTTGGCGCCGAGGCCGACCCCTTTGCCGCGGTCAAGCGGGCCTTCGAGGTCATCGCCATGGCCAAGACCTCGACGAGCGCGCTCGAGGCCTTCGAGATCGGCTACCTGCAGAAGGGCGACCGCATCTCGATGAACAAGGACCGCCTCCTCGCCGACGCCAAGCAGCGCGTGCTCGACCTGGCGCCCGACTACGTCAGCCCGGTGCGCGGCAGGATCACCGCGCTGGGCAAGGAGGCGTTGGGCAACCTCAAGTACGCCATCTGGAGCTTCCGCGAGGCCGGCCAGATTACCGACCACGAGGTCAGGATCGCTAGCGAGCTTGCCTACGTGCTCTCGGGCGGTGACGGCCCGCCGCGCCAGGTGAGCGAGTGGGACATCCTCGACCTCGAGCGCGAGGCCTTCCTCAAGCTGCTCGGCACCCGCAAGACCCAGGAGCGGATCGCCCACACCCTCAAGGCGGGCAAGCCGCTGCGCAACTAAAGGAGGAGACGACAATGCGCGAAGCCGTAATCGTAAGCGCCGCCCGCACGCCGGTGGCGAAGGGCAAGAAGAACGGGGCGCTCGCCAGCGTCCACCCGGTGGAACTGAGCGCCCTGGTGATGCAGGAAACCGTGGCCCGCGTCGGCCTCGACCCCGCCAAGCTCGACGACGTGCTCTGGGGTTGCGCCATGCCCGAGGCCTCGCAGGGGTTGAACATCGCCCGGCTGGCCCTGCTGAAGGCCGGCTTCCCGGTGGACGTCCCGGGGGCGACGATCAACCGCTTCTGCTCGAGCGGTCTGCAGACCGTGGCCATGGCCGCTCAGGCCATCATCAGCGGCATCAACGACGCAGTGCTGGCCGGCGGCGTCGAGATGATGAGCCAGGTGCCGATGTCGGGCTTCCACTACCGGCTCGAGGGGAGCCTGACCCCGGACACCTGGAGCCCCGAGACCTACTCGAGCTACATCGGCATGGGCTTCACCGCCGAGCGCGTGGCCGAGCGCTGGAGCGTCAGCCGCGAGGACCAGGACAAGTGGGCGCTGCGCAGCCACCAGCGGGCCCACGCCGCCCAGTCCGAAGGCCGCTTCAAGGACGAGACCGTCCCCGTACCGGTGCAGAAGGTGAGCTGGCAGGGGCGCAAGAAGAAGGTCGAGGAAGTGGTCTTCGACTACGAAGAGCTGATCCGTCCCGACACCAGCCTGGAGGCGCTCGCCAAGCTGCGCCCGGCCTTCAAGGAGGGCGGCACCGTGACCGCCGGCAACGCCAGCCCCTACTCCGACGGCGCCGCCGGCGTGCTGGTGATGGAACGCTCCGTGGCCGAGGCGCTGGGCCTGCCCATCCTGGCCCGGTTCGTGACCTTCCAGGTGGCCGGCGTCGAGCCCGACGTGATGGGCGTGGGGCCGGCCAAGGCGGTGCCCAAGGCGCTGGCGAAGGCCGGCTGGACGATGGACGACCTCGACCTGATCGAGTTCAACGAGGCCTTCGCGGCGCAGGTGCTGGCCGTGATCCGCGAGCTGGAAATGCCCGAGGAGAAGGTCAACGTCAACGGCGGCGCCATCGCCCTGGGCCACCCGCTGGGAGCGACCGGCGCCAAGCTAACCACCCAGCTGATCCACGAGCTGCGCCGGCGCGGCGGCGGCAAGGGTTTGGTGACGATGTGCATCGGCGGCGGCATGGGCGCGGCCGGACTCTTTGAGGTGTACGGAGCTTAACGAGGAGGTCGTAACGATGGCGGACAAACCCCTGTGGAAGAAGGGCGGCGGCTGGCTGCTCGAGAAGCCCGAGCAGGCGCTCACCCCCGAGGACTTCGACGAGACCGTGCGCATGATCGCCGAGACCACCCGCACCTTCGCCGAGCGCGAGGTGCTGCCGGTGCTCGACGAGATGGAGCACGACAAGGAAAAGATGTACGAGCACTCGGTACGGCTCATGCGGAAGGCCGGCGAGCAGGGCCTTTTGGGCCCCGATGTGCCCGAGGAGTACGGCGGGCTCGACCTGCCCAAGGTGGTCACCAGCGTGGTGGCCGAGAACATCGCCGTCACCGGCGGCTTCTCGGTGACCTTTAGCGCCCACACCGGCATCGGCACCCTGCCGATCGTCTACTTCGGCACCCCCGAGCAGAAGGCCAAGTACCTGCCCAAGCTGGCCTCGGGCGAGTGGATCAGCGCCTACTGCCTCACCGAGCCCGGATCGGGCTCCGACGCGCTCGCGGCCAAGGCCACCGCGACCCTGAGCGAAGACGGCCAGCACTACGTCTTGAACGGCACCAAGCAGTTCATCACCAACGCCGGCTTCGCCGACGTCTTCATCGTCTTTGCCAAGATCGACGGCGAGAAGTTCACCGGCTTCATCGTGGAAAAGGACACCCCCGGCCTCAGCCTGGGCCCCGAGGAGCACAAGATGGGCATCCGTTCCTCGAGCACCCGCCAGGTGATCCTCGAGGACGTCAAGGTGCCGGTGGAGAACGTGCTGGGCGAGATCGGCAAGGGCCACAAGATCGCCTTTAACGTCCTCAACATCGGCCGCTACAAGCTGGGCGCGGCGGCGGTGGGCGCGGCCAAGGAGGTGCTGAAGGAGTCGGCCAAGTACGCCCTGCAGCGCCAGCAGTTCAACCTGCCCATCGCCAAGTTCGGCGCCATCAAGCAAAAGCTGGCGCGCATGGCGGCGCTCATCTATGCGGCCGAGTCGGCCACCTACCGCACCGTGGGCTTGATCGACGATGAGATCGAGGCCCGCGGCAAGGACCAGATTGTCGACGCCATCGAGGAGTACGCCATCGAGGCCTCGATCATCAAGGTGCTGGGTAGCGAGGTGCTCGACTACGCGGTGGACGAGGGCGTGCAGATCCACGGCGGCTACGGCTACATCGAGGAGTACATGGTCGAGCGGGCCTACCGCGACAGCCGCATCAACCGCATCTTCGAGGGCACCA
>JALSQD010000088.1 GCA_026985615.1 Thermaceae bacterium
CTGCACCTTCTGCGCCACCGGCAAGATGGGCTTCGGCCGCAACCTGACCGGTCCCGAGATCCTCGACCAGATCCTGGCCGTGGCCTACCATCAGGGTCTCGCGCCGCGCGAGATCCGCAACGTGGTGTTGATGGGCATGGGTGAGCCGCTGCTTAACTACGAGAATGTCGCCTGGGCGGTGCGGCGGATGCTCGCGAGGAGCGCCCTGGCCATGAGCCCGCGCCGCGTCGCCCTCTCAACCGTCGGCATTCCCAAAGGTATCCGCCGCCTGGCCGAAGACGACTTGGGCGTCAAGCTGGCCCTCAGCCTGCACGCCCCCGACGACGAGACCCGAAAGAGGCTCATCCCCACCGCCAAGGCCTACCCGGTGGAGGAAATCATGGACGCGGTGGCCGAGTACTTTCAGAAGACGCGGCGCCGCGTGACCTTCGAATACGTGATGCTGAAGGGGGTCAACGACGCTCCCGAGCAAGCCAGGGCGGTGGCCCGGCTGGTCAGGACCCGCCGCATCGTGGCCCACGTCAACCTGATCCCCTTTAACCCCTGGGAAGGGGCCCCGGTCGAGGGGACGCCGCGGGAAGCGATCAAGCGCTTTGCGCGCATCCTCGAGGCCGAGGGCATCCCCACCACCGTCCGCTGGAGCCGCGGCGTGGACGTGGGCGCAGCCTGTGGCCAGCTGGCGCTGAAGGAAGGCTAGGTTTCAACCCAGGGGTCGAAGACCTCCAGGCCCGTAACCCGAAAGTGGCGGGTGTTGCGGGTGACCAGGGCCAGGCCGTGCGTAAGGGCGCTTGCGGCCAGGAGCGCGTCAACCGCGGGCAGGGTCCTGCCGCTCGCTTCTGCGCGCGCCAGAATCAGCGCCCAGCGCTCGGCGACCTCCAGGTCGATGGGCAGTACCCGACCCGCAAACCAGCTTTTCAGATCGCGTTCCACCCAGGCCAGGAGCTGACGACGCCTGGCGCCGTCGGCCAGCTTCTCAATGCCCTTGGCCAGCTCCCCAAAGGTGACGACCGATAAGTACAGCGCTGCGGGTTCAGCCCGCCGCACCCATTCCGTCACCCGGGCATTGGGCTTGGGGCGTACCAGCTCCGAGATGACCGGGGTGTCGAGCAGGTAGCGCATTAGAGCTCCAGCTCGCGCGCCGGAGAGTCGTCGCGCTCAAGGTCGAGCTCCAAGCCAGCGAGCGGAGAGCTCGATAAAAAGCTGGCCAGGTCTTCTTTGGGAGCGACCAGGCGGCGGTACTCCTCAGCCGACATCACCACCACGGCTTCGCGCCCATGTCGGGTGACGAACTGCGGTCCTTCCGCTTCGGCGCGGCGCGCTAGTTCACTAAATCTATTTTTTGCATCTTGCAGCGACCAGCTTGTGGGCATTGGCTCCTCCACATTTAGTCTAGCCAGGCTAGCTTATTTATGGATGAGACGAGGACAGTATACTGATCCAAAGGAGCCAAGATGCCTCACCCACGTGGCAAACTCACGCTCGACGCCCTGGCCGGCCTGGTGGCCGAGGGCGAGATCGACACCGTCGTCGTCGCCTTCCCCGACCTCTACGGCCGCTTGATGGGCAAGCGCTTCGACGCCGAGTTCTTCCTCGAGGCGGCCGCCCGCGCGGGCACCCACGCCTGCGACTACCTGCTCACCGTGGACATGGAGATGAACCCGGTGCCCGGCTACGCCTTCGCCAACTGGGAGCGCGGCTACGGTGACGTGCACCTGGCGCCCGACCTGGGCACCCTGCGCCCCGCCACCTGGCAGCAGGCCTCGCGCGGAGCGATCGTCCTCGCCGACGTGCTGAGCACCGAAACCCACGAGCCCGTACCCGTGGCCCCGCGCAACCTGCTGAAGGCGCAGCTCGCCCGCGCCGCCGGGGCGGGGTTCGCGGTCATGGCCGCCTCCGAGCTCGAATACTACCTCTTCCAGACCCCCTACCGCGAGTTTGCCGAAAGCGGCTTCGCCGCCCTCCGGCCCACGGGCTGGTACCTGGAGGACTACCACGTCTTCCAGGGTTCGCGCACCGAAACCTTTCACGCCGCCGCCCGGCGCAGCCTGCGGGATGCGGGCATCCCGGTCGAGAGCACCAAGGGCGAGTGGGGGCGGGGGCAGCACGAGCTCAACCTGCGCTACACCGAGGCCCTGGAGATGGCCGACCGCCACGTCCTCATGAAGGAGGCGCTCAAAGAGATCGCCGACGGGCAGGAGATGAGCGTCACCTTCATGGCCAAGCCCGCGGGCGGCCAGGCGGGCTCGAGCAGCCACATCCACATGAGCCTTTGGGCCGGGGGGCAGAACGCCTTCGCCGGCGAGCATTCCATCGGCCGCGCCCGGGTCTCCGAGGTCTTTCTGCACTTCCTCGGCGGCCTGATCCGCTACGCCCCCGACTGGATGGTCTTCTACGCCCCCACGGTCAACAGCTACAAGCGCTACGAGGACGCCTCCTGGGCGCCCACCCGCCTGGCCTGGAGCTACGACAACCGCACCGCCGGTTTCCGGGTGGTGGGCACGGGCGGCTCGCTGCGGGTGGAAAACCGCATCCCTGGGGCCGACGTGAACCCCTACCTGGCCTACACCGCCATGCTGGCCAGCGGCCTGGCGGGCATCGAGGAAAAGATCGAGCCCCCGCCCATCTTCACCGGCGACGTCTACGCCGCAGCCGAGCTGCCGCGGGTGCCCGCGAGCCTGCACGAGGCGGCCGACCGCTTCGCGGCCAGCGAGCTGGCCCGCCGCGTTTTGGGCGAGGAGGTGCACGCCCACTACCTCCACTTCTTCCGCACCGAGTGGAAGGCCTACGAGCAGGCGGTGACCGACTGGGACCTGAAGCGCTACTTAGAGCGGATCTAGCTCACCAGATTACCTCGACGGGGTAGCGCCGCACGGCCGCGTCGCCGCTGACCAGCGCCAGCTCCTCGTGGCGGGCCTGGGCGACGAGCAGGCGGTCGGAGGGGTCTTTGTGCAGCGGCGGCAGGCGGCGCACTCCCAGGGCGTGGGGCAGCGTCATGGCGAGGGGGCGGAAGGCGTTTTGCTGCAGTTGTTGGGCTAGGAACGATTCGGTGTCTTCCGGGAGCTCGAGCCGCCCCAGGCCTATCTTGATGACCATTTCCCACACGCTGACGGCGCTCAGGTAGACCTCGTTCGCGCCGTCCGCGATGGCCTTGCGTGCGGCCGGGGAGAGGCGCGGGTCATCCGCGATCCACCAGAGGAAGGCGTGGGTGTCCAGCAGGAGCCGGCGGCTCATTCGCCAAAGGCCTCCGCCAGGTCTTCGGGGAGCGGCGCGTCGAAGTCGTCCGCCATGCGCACCTTTCCACGGGCCGTGCCGGGCGTGCGCCGGGCGGGGGTTTCCTGCAAGGGCACCAACCGTGCGACCGGCCGGCCGCCACGGGCGATCACGACCTCCTCCCCCAGAAGCACCTCTTCGAGGAGCCGGGACAGGTGGGTCTTGGCCGCGTGCACGTTGACCTGCTTGTCCATGGCTTCATTGTAGACTAAGCGGTTAGCTAAGACAAGTCAGCCCTTTTCCTAGGGCGTTCGCAGCCGGCTCCGCAAGCGACGGCGTTAGGATGGACCTATGGCACAGGAGCGACTCAAGGACAAGGTGGCCCTCATTACCGGGGCGGGCAGCGGCATCGGGCGTGAGTCGGCGCTGCTCTTCGCCCGCGAAGGCGCGGCCGTGGCCGTGGTGGACGTCAACGAGGAATCGGGCCGGGCCGTGGTGG
This sequence comes from Thermaceae bacterium, assembly GCA_026985615.1. Taxonomy (GTDB): domain Bacteria; phylum Deinococcota; class Deinococci; order Deinococcales; family Marinithermaceae; genus Oceanithermus. The sequence continues at coordinate 3,710 of JALSQD010000088.1, forward strand.
ACGAGATCTTACGCCAGGGCGGCCGGGCCGTCTTCATCAAGGCCGATGTTTCCAAGGTCGCCGACGCCGAGCGCATGGTGGCCGAGACCGAGAAGGCCTTTGGCAAGCTGAACGTGCTCTTCAACAACGCCGGGGTGATGATCTCCTCGGACGGCGATGCCATTAGCACGCCCGAAGACGTCTGGGACCTGACGCTGGCCGTCAACGCCAAGGGCGTCTTCCTGGGCTGCAAGTACGGCATCCCGGCGCTCCGGCGCGCCGGCGGCGGCTCGGTGATCAACACCGCCTCCTTCGTGGCCACGCTGGGCGCGGCGACGCCGCAGATCGCCTACACCGCCAGCAAGGGAGCGGTGCTCAGCATGACCCGCGAGCTGGCGGTCATCCACGCGCGCGAGAACATCCGCGTGAACGCCCTCAGCCCCGGCCCCTTGCGCACCGAGCTGCTGATGAAGTTCCTCGACACCGAGGAGAAGAAGCAGCGGCGGCTGGTGCACATCCCAATGGGCCGCTTCGGCGAGGCCAGTGAGATGGCGAAGGCCGCGCTCTTTTTGGCCTCCGACGAGTCGAGCTACATGACCGGCGCCGACCTGCGCGTGGACGGCGGCATCACCGCCGCCTACGTCACGCCGGAATAGGAGCGGAAGATGCCCAAGTTCAAGGTCGTCAGTCCGGTAGACGGATCGGTTTACGTAGAGCGCGAGACGGCGACGGACGCCGAGATCGAGGCCGCGCTCGAGCGGGCGGCGCGGGCCCGGGCCGGCTGGCGCGCCCGCCCGCTGGAAGAACGCCAGGCGCTGGTGCAGCGCGCCGTGGACTACCTGACGGGGCGCGCGGACGGGCTCGCCGAGGAGCTCACCTGGCAGATGGGCCGCCCCATCGCCCACACCCCCTTCGAGATCACCCGCGGCTTCAAGGAGCGCGCCGACTACATGATCCACGTCGCCCCGAAGGCTTTGGCCGACCTGGTGCCGGAGCCGCTGGAGGGCTTTACCCGCTTCATCCGCCGCGAGCCGCTGGGCACGGTGCTGGTGCTGGCGCCGTGGAACTACCCCTGGCTCACCTCGGTCAACAGCGTGGTGCCTGCGCTGGTGGCGGGCAACACGGTCATCCTCAAGATGTCCACCCAGACGCCGCTCGTGGCCGAGCGCTACCAGGAGGCCTTCGACGCCGCAGGGTTGCCCGAAGGGGTCTTCCAGTACCTGCACACCGGGCACAAGGCGGTGGAACGCATGATCGGCGACGAGCGCATCGACTTCGTGGCCTTCACCGGCTCGGTGCCGGGCGGGCACGCGGTCGTGAAGGCGGCTTCGGACCGCTTCATCGGCACGGGGCTCGAGCTCGGGGGCAAGGACCCGGCCTACGTGATGGAGGACGCCGACCTCGACTTCACCGTGGAGAACACCGTGGACGGCGCCTTCTTCAACGCCGGCCAGTCGTGCTGCGCCATCGAGCGCATCTACGTCCACGAGAAGGTCTACGACGCCTTCGTCGAGCGCTACGTCGAACTGGTGAAGCGCTACCGGCTGGGCAACCCCACCGACCCTGAGACCACCCTGGGGCCGCTGGTGCGCACTTCGGCGGCCGACTGGGTGCGCGAGCAGATCGCCGAGGCCATCAGCAAGGGCGCCAAAGCCCTGATCGACCCGGCGCTCTTCCCCCAGGCCCGGGAAGGCACCCCCTACCTGGCGCCGCAGGTGCTGGTGGACGTCAACCACCGCATGAGCGTCATGACCGAGGAGACCTTCGGCCCGGTGGTGGGCATCATGAAGGTCCGCAGCGACGAAGAGGCGCTCGAGCTGATGAACGACAGCAAGTACGGCCTCACCGCCTCGCTGTGGACGCGCGACCTGGAGCGGGCCGAACGGCTGGGGGCGCGAATCGAGACCGGAACGGTCTTCGCCAACCGTGCCGACTACCTCGACCCGGCCCTGGCCTGGACCGGCGTCAAGGACACCGGCCGCGGCGTCACCCTTTCGCTTCTGGGCTACCACCAGCTGACGCGGGTCAAGTCGTACCACTTGCGGCATCGTTAGGTGCATGAATATGGATGGGGGAGGACTTGAAACCCTCCCCTATCGCGCCAGACCACGTCGGCACACTCGTTCTATTTTTACCACGGGCGGGCAGATAGGCCCGCCCCGCTACGCATCAGGCGCCACGAACCACGTACTGGACGGGCGGGCCCGTTCGCCCGTCCCTAGAACGCAGTGCGCACCGCCAACAGTGCAGCCTTTCGGCCCGCCCATAACCAGGTGAACTCACGGCTCCGGTCACTTGAGCAGCGGCCGGAAGGTCTGGACCACCTTGCTCACCTTGGGGGCGATCACCGCCCGGCAGTACGGGTCCTGCGGGTACTTGTCGTAGTAGCGCTGGTGCTCCGGCTCGGC